>NZ_JAAFZF010000014.1:0-59635 GCF_010614825.1 Neobacillus sedimentimangrovi | reverse complement strand
TCGAGGGTTAAGAAGTCTATTCGAAAGATATCAAGAGCTACGTCAAACTTAATTGAACCGCCGTATACCGAACGGTACGTACGGTGGTGTGAGAGGTCGGGGGTTAGTCACCCCCTCCTACTCGATTTCTTATCCAATAATGACTTTTTCCTTTGGGTAATGAAAGGTTTCTTTTCTTCCTTTCCCTCTTAGCATTAAGAGACAGGTAACTATTCCAACTCGACCAATAAACATTAAAATAATAATTAAAATTTTTCCAAAAGTTGTTAGTTCTGGGGTTAATCCCAAAGACAATCCATTCGTACCAAATGCCGAATTGACTTCAAAAATAATTTCTAATATCGTCCCTTTTTCTGTGACGGACAAAATGATAATCGATACTAAACATAAAATGGAACCGGTCATTATTACAACAAAAGACTTCAAGACATCCTCTGCTTTTAGTTCCCTCTTGAATACTTTTATTGTCCCTTTCCCCTGAGCATAAAAGATGATTGCCAAGACAACGATCGCAAATGTTGTCGTGCGGATACCACCACTAGCACTACTTGGAGAACCCCCTATGAACATTAAAATTGAAATAAAGAGTTGGTTACTTGGTGTGAATTCATTCAGATCGGTCGTTGTTAGGCCGGCACTTTTTGTTGTCACTGAATGGAAAAAGGAATAAAAAAACGCTTCATGCCAATTTTTATTGGCAAAAAAATGATTCATGTCTAAAAGATAAATGAATAAACCTCCAAATACCGTGAGTATGACAAAGGTTAGTGTTGTTAATTTGGTAAACAGGCTAAAATGAAATTTTTTCTTGTTTTTTAAAGTGATTAAGAATTCATAAACCTCAATAATGACTGGGAAACCAATGGCACCAATGATAACTAGGAAAATAACTATGATTTGAACATAGTAATCATTTTTGAAAGGAATTAATGACTCACCTGTAATATCAAAACCTGCATTTGTTGTTGCACTAATAGAAGCGAAAAAACCGTGCTTCATCGCTGTTAAGGCATTATCGTAATAATTTAAAAAATGAACCCCTAAAATGATTCCCCCTATGAATTCAATTGTAACAATGATAATAAAGATTCGCTTGGCTAGCTGAACTAGCCCAGATAAATTGGATTGATTATGGTCAATCATAATCAGTTGTCTTTCTTTTAAGCCAACTTTTTTCCCTAGCACTACCCAAAGAAATGTACTTAAGGACATAACTCCAAGGCCGCCTAATTGAAGTATGAGACACAATAAGAAGATTCCAAAATTACTAAAAGTATCTTTCACAGAAATGACATTCAGACCTGTTACACTTATCGCGCTTGCTGCTGTAAACATGGCATCAATAAAGCTTAAATGTACATTTGGGCGATGGGCAAAGGGTATCATTAATAAAAGTGTAGAAATGATTAATGCTGATAAATAAAAGATCACAATTAATTGGAACGTGGAAATTTCCCTTGATTTTGATTGAATTTGTTTGATTGTACTCATCTATTTCATTCCTTCTTTATTCTCTTTGATATTCTATAATAACCCAAATAAAAAGTAAAAGATTGGATTGATAGAAGAAAGAAACTAAAAAATCCATCATACAATTTCAATAAGGGACCATCTTGTTGGTGTACTATCTATTGTACCTTTGTATTTTTATAAAGGATGTGGTATTCGAAGTGACACGTTCCAATTTAATCAAACCAATACTTGACCAGGTGTACCCTGTGATTGACTATGGAAAAGGGGTCTATTTATTTGATAAAGAAGGGAAGAAATACTTGGATGGTGCTTCTGGTGCAGTAACAGCCAATATTGGGCACGGGGTCCCGGAAATTATTGAGGCAATGAATGAACAGGCAAAAAAAATTTCCTTTGTGTATCGTTCTCAGTTTACCAGTGAAGCAGCTGAGCAGTTAGCTGAGAAAATAGCTGCCCTGTTACCTGGACAGCTTAATTGGTGTTTTTTTGTAAATAGTGGTTCCGAAGCGACTGAGACGGCTATGAAAATGGCTATTCAGTATTGGCAGGAAAAAGGAATCCACACAAAAAAGAAAGTGTTATCCCGATGGGTCAGTTATCATGGAATTACAATGGGAGCGCTTTCGATGTCAGGGCACTCGAGTAGAAGAGCAAGGTTTGTTCCTCTTCTTGAGGATTTTCCTGTTATTCATCCTCCATATTGTTATCGTTGCCCTTATAATCTTAAAGCACCATCTTGCAGTTTCCTATGCGCAAAGGAGCTTGAAACGGTTATTCAGCGAATTGGTCCAGAACACATCGCGGCTTTTATCGCTGAACCGATTATTGGAGCAGCTGGAGGAGCAATTTCTCCACCTGAAGGCTATTTTCAAATTATCCGACAAATATGTGATAAATATGAAATACTCTTTATTGCCGATGAAGTCATGACAGGGTCAGGACGAACAGGACGAATGCTTACTTGTGAACATTGGGGAGTAATACCTGACATTGTTACTTTAGGAAAAGGATTGGGGGCAGGATATGCTCCGATTGCGGTTGCTGTTGCCTCGGAAAAGGTAATGGAGCCAATACTCAATGGTTCGAAATCGATTATGAGTGGACATACTCTTAGTGCAAATCCACAGTCTTGTGCCATCTCACTAGCTGTACTTGAATATCTTGAAAAAAATAAGATTATGAGACAAGTAGAAGAGAAGGGAAATTATTTAAAACAACAATTAGAAGAAATGAAAGATTCATTTTCGTTTATTGGTGATGTTCGAGGCAAGGGGTTATTGTTAGGAATTGAATTTGTGGAAGATCAGCATACAAAAAAACCTTTTCCTCGAGAAGCATTTGTTACTCAAAAAATGGTGGAACTGGCTAAGGAAATTGGGCTCATCGTATATCCATCTGGTTCAGGTATTGATGGGGTAAATGGTGACTCAATTATTATTTCACCACCATTAACCATTAATGAGCAGGAATTAATGGAGTTGATCCAATTAATAAAAGATACATTTTCAGCCTTTTCGAAGTCTATGAACCAATCAGGAAAGGCTGGTGACTATGAATGAATAACAAATTTGGCAAAATCACAACATTGGAGAAGGTAATGGAATACTTCCATGATGGCATGACCATCATGTTCGGAGGGTTTGGAGGAGTTGGCTCCCCCCCTACACTCATTGAAGGAATCCTAAAAAAAGGAATTCGGAAATTGACACTCATTGGGAATGACACTGGTTTCCCACATATTGGGATAGGAAAATTGGTTAGCCAAGAACGAGCAGCAAAGGTAATTGCTTCACATATTGGTTCAAATCCGTTTGCGGGTAAGTTTATGCAAGAAGGAAAGCTGGAGGTAGAGTTTTCACCCCAGGGGATATTGATGGAGAGGATCCGGGCTGGTGGGGTTGGAATTCCAGCAATACTTTCAGATATTGGGGTAGATAATGAAATCGTTGCGAAAAACAAACCGGTATATACATTAAATGGAAAGAAATATTTGGTGGAATCGGCCCTGACTGCAGAAGTTTCGATTGTATATGCAAAAAAGGCGGATGAATATGGAAACTTAATTTATGATAAAAGTGCTCGAAATACAAACCCTCTTGTAGCAATGGCAGGAGATATTACCATTGCAGAAGTTGGGGAAATTGTTCCACTTGGAAGATTGAATCCAGAAGAAATTGTTACCCCAGGGGTTTTCGTTGATCACGTAATACTGTCAAAGGGGGTAGACTGGAAATGGGCATGGGAGTAGAAATTCGAAACAAACTCGCACGTAGGGCTGCAGAAGAAATAAGGAATGGCATGGTTGTTAATCTTGGAATTGGTATTCCATCACTTGTCCCCAATTATCTTTCTGATGATATTAATGTCATGTTCCATGCAGAGAACGGTATCACAGGTATGGGACCAAGCCCGCAAAAAGGGGAAGAAGATGAAAATCTTTGTAATGCCGGGGGATTCCCTGTCACATTAAAACCAGGAGGATCCTATTGTGATAGTTCCATAGCTTTTGGAATGATCCGTAGGGGACGGGTGGATATGACGATTTTAGGTTCCCTTCAAGTAAGTGAAAAAGGAGACCTTGCCAACTGGATCGTACCCGGAAAAAGGGTTCCAGGAATGGGTGGTGCAATGGAGCTGGCACAAAAAGCAAAGAAAGTGATTGTCCTCATGAATCATTGCGATAAACAGGGGAACCCAAAGATTGTTAAACAATGTACGTTTCCGTTAACATCATCAGCTTGTGTGGACATGATTGTAACGGAACTTGCTGTTTTTCAAGTTACGGAACAGAACTTGGTTATGACAGAAATATTTCCCCCTTACAATATTGAAATCGTAGTTAAAAACACGGGGTGTGATTTTAAAATAAGCGATAATTTGAGGTACATCTCATATTAATCGATGCATTTATCCAAAAGGAGTGATGCAACGTGAAAAATCATGAAATAAGAATTAGAAAGTGGTTAAAAGAGAATAGGATAAAATGTGCAAGGCTGCTACAAAGATTGGTTCAAGAAAACAGTACGCGTGGAAATGAAAGTAGTGCTCAAGCTGTAATAATAGAAAAGTGCCGTCAATTAGGGATGAAACTGGATATTTGGGAAATTGGTGGAGATGAGTTGAGAAATCACCCTGCTTTTTGCTGTGACCGGAAAGATTTTGAAGGTAATCCCAATCTAGTTGCGGTACTTAAAGGGACCGGGGGAGGTAAGTCGATGATCCTCAATGGTCATATTGATGTAGTACCGGTAGGGGATAGGAATAGATGGGAACACGATCCATTTAGTGGACATATTGAATCCGGAAGACTCTACGGCAGAGGTGCGACAGATATGAAGGGTGGTACGGTTGCGCTCCTTATGGCTATTGAGTCCATTATTGAAACTGGGACAAAATTAAAGGGGGATGTCATATTTCAAAGCGTAATTGAAGAAGAAAGTGGAGGAGCCGGTACATTGGCTGCAGTACTTAGAGGTTATCGAGCTGATGGAGCAATCATCCCAGAACCAACAAATATGAAAATTTTCCCAAAACAACAAGGCTCTATGTGGTTTAGAATTACTGTAAGAGGTAAGGCAGCTCATGGAGGAACAAGGTACGAAGGAGTCAATGCCATCGAAAAATTAGTAAATGTTATACAGAGATTACAACAGTTAGAGAAAGATAGAAATGCCAAAATAACAGATTCCCTATATGAAAATGTCCCTATTCCTATTCCGATTAATATTGGAAAAATTACGAGTGGAGAGTGGCCTTCCTCAGTACCTGATACCGCAGTGATTGAAGGGAGAATGGGGGTTGCACCGCAGGAAACCATTCAAGAGGCTCAACGTCAAATGCACGCATGTCTGGAAGAATTGAATGAACAAGATGAGTGGTTTAAACAACACCCGATAAAAATTGAATGGTTTGGCGCCATGTGGCTACCGGGCAATTTAGAAAGTGATCACCCTTTAATTGAAGAACTTTCCAGAAGCTTTAAAACAGTGAAAGGAAATGAACCTATTATTGAAGCGAGTCCATGGGGAACAGATGGGGGGATTCTTTCTAATATTGGTGGGACGCCAGTCGTTGTGTTTGGACCAGGAATTACGGAATTAGCCCACGATGCGAATGAACATATTATTTTAGAAGAAATGTTTGCTGCCAGTGAAATCATTGCATTAACACTATTAAAGTGGTGCGGGGTTAACGAATAGTCCTTTTCATGATAGACTAAGAGGTAAATTGGAAATAAATTGATGTCCGGCTGTTTGATGGCCGGACATTATACTAATTGGGTTCAAAGGATGTTTCAACAAAGAAGGGGGAAAGTATGAATCAATTAGCTGATACATTAAGAATTAAAGAAGATAATTATTATTTGGAGGTTTATATTGATCCATTTAATAAAAGAATTCGAGTTGATGATTACCGAGGGAATCTCAAACAAATTCTTTACAAAGCAGAGGATCTTGTCAAACAATACCAAGCGGAAAAATTGATCATTAAAGGAAGAAAAGAAGATACTATTGGGCTTTTTGAATGGGGGCTTCAGCCGGAGGCAATGGTTGACCATTATTTTCTCGGATCTGATGCCTATTTTTATTCGAAATTTTATACGGCAGATCGCAAGAAAAATGATCATTGGATTACGGAAGACGGAATTATAAAGAGCATCTATCAGTTAAATAAAACAGAAACAAAGACGTTACCACCTAAAGAATACGAATTAATTAGATTGGATGAATCTCATGCCCCAATGCTTTCTGGCCTTTATCGCCAGGTATTTCAAATTTATCCGACTCCATTGAATGATCCGGATTATATTATTAAGACGATGCAGGATGGGACAATCTATTATGCCTATTTTCATCAAGGGGAAATTGTAAGCGCTGCTTCGGCAGAAATCAATGATTTTTACAAAAATGCGGAATTGACAGACTGTGCGACACTACCAGAGCATAGAAAATACGGCCTTATGAAAATGATTCTACAAGAACTTGAAGTTGAGTTGAAGAGAAGAGGGGTATTCTGTGTCTATTCTATTGCTAGATCACTTTCCTTTGGAATGAATGCTGTTCTTTATCAGCTTGGCTATGCGTATCGGGGCAGATTGATGAATAATGTCTATATTTATGACAAGCTTGAAAACATGAATATGTGGGTGAAAAATTTATCAAGTTGCTAAAAAGTTGGCAGTTAATGCCAATTTTTTGGCGCTATTGAATAAAAGGCAAGGGCAGGTGAAAATTTGGATCCATTAACCTCGTTGACCCGGGAAGTTCTTGCTGCCATTTTAAAAAGTATTGATGAAGGAATCCATGTGGTTAATACTGAAGGAAAAACGATTTTTTATAATGAAGTGGCAGCGAGGCACGATGGTATGGAAATAAATGAAGTACTCGGCAAACATCTGCTCGAGGCATTTCCTTCACTAACAGAGGAATCAAGTACATTGTTAAGGGTAATAAAAACAGCAAAGCCAATCTATAATCAGACACAAGTTTATGACAATTTGCATGGCAGAAGAATTGATACCATTAATACTACTCTGCCTATTCTCGTGGACGGAGAAATTATTGGCGCTGTTGAAATTGCGAAAGACTACTCTCGTATGAAGCTGTTATCTGAAAGACTGTTGGATTTGCAAAAAGGCTTAAACAAAGGGAGAAAGAAGAAAACAACAAAAAAGGTTAAATATACATTTGATGACTTGAAAACTACAAGTGCCGCCTTTAAAAGAATGAAAGATGAAGCGATCAAACTATCAAAATCCGATTCTCCTATTCTTGTCTATGGAGAAAGTGGTACTGGAAAAGAATTATTTGTTCAAGGTATTCATTATGAATCACTCCGCTCTAACGGACCATTTATTGCACAAAACTGTGCAGCTATTCCTGAAACGCTTCTTGAAAGTATTTTATTTGGTACGGCAAAAGGAAGTTATACTGGTGCGGTAGAACGAAAAGGTTTGTTTGAACTGGCAGATGGGGGAACACTTTTCTTAGATGAGCTTCATACAATGCCAATTGAACTACAGGCTAAACTTTTGAGAGTTTTAGAGGATGGGATGATTAGAAGGGTTGGGAGCTCTGAAAATATTACGGTCGATGTCCGTATCATCGCTGCTGTAAATATCCATCCCAATCAGGCCCTCCAAGAACAGCGTCTTCGATCTGATCTTTATTATCGTTTAAATGTATTCACTTTTTCCCTACCCCCATTAAGGGAAAGAAAAGAGGACATTTTATTTTTGGTGGAATTTTTTATTCATGATTATAACAAAAGGTTAAATAAGAAGATAAAAGGCTTAACCAAAGACTTGGAGGTACTTTTCTTAGAATATCATTGGCCAGGAAATGTCCGTGAATTAAAACATACGATTGAATATATGGTAAATATTTGCGAAGGTGATTTACTAAGTACTGATGATTTGCCAATTATGTTAAAACACCTTTTAGACAATAATCAAAAACAAAGGAATAAGGCTGAAACTCTATCATTAAGGAAAAACTTAGAAGAGCTAGAAAAGAGGTTAATCTCAATAGCGATGGAGAGAAGTCAAGGAAATGTCAAGCAAGCTGCTGAACTATTAGAAATCCCAAGACAGACTTTACAATATAAATTGAAAAAACAGAAAAAAGTGCCGTAATTTCGGCACTTTTTTTATTTTGAAGTTTATTTTCGAATTGGACAAATAACATGCGCAAGTGAATTAGTGGTGTTTGGCCTTTGCCCTTACTTTGCTTTTAGTCAACGTCTAATTTCTTTTGATTTATCAAGTTTTCATGATTTCAGTTGATAGAATCTCGATCGCATAAGCATTGTACGACCAAAGTGGTCGATTTGGAGGGGGTTATAGACTTTGCTGACTATGGCATCTGCGCATTGCTTTTACCAAGTTGATTCATTCTGTTTGGATTAAAAGGCAAGAAGAATCCTTGAAACTGTAATTTAACAGGCAATTGGCATGAATCTTGCATATTATCTTAATAAAGCCAGATAGGGAGGAATGGAATATGAAATCGTTTGTTTATAAACCGAAAAGGCATTGGAAAGATATTGAATTATGGAAAGATGTAACAGAAGAACAGTGGAATGACTGGCTTTGGCAATTAACCAATACCATTCGTACATTGGATGACTTAAAAAAGGTGATTAACCTTACCCCAGATGAAGAAGAAGGGGTAAGAATTTCTACAAAAACCATCCCCTTAAATATAACACCCTATTATGCTTCTTTAATGAATCCTGATGATCCACGATGTCCTATAAGAATGCAATCTGTTCCAATCTCAAAAGAATTGAATAAAACGAAATACGATTTGGAAGACCCTTTATATGAAGATGAAGATTCTCCTGTACTAGGATTAACTCATCGATATCCGGACCGAGTACTTTTTCTTGTCACGAATCAGTGCTCTATGTACTGCCGCTATTGCACACGAAGACGATTTTCCGGACAAATCGGTATGGGTGTACCGAAAAAACAACTCGATGCTGCTATTTCTTATATTAGGCAGACCCCTCAAGTAAGAGATGTATTGATTTCAGGTGGGGATGGCCTTTTAATCAATGACAATATTCTCGAATATATTTTAAAGAACTTGCGTGAAATCGATCATGTGGAAATCATCCGTATAGGTACAAGGGCACCTGTTGTGTTTCCGCAGCGGATTACTGAAAATCTCTGTAATATATTAAAAAAATATCATCCAATATGGTTAAATACTCATTTCAATACATCCATTGAAATTACGGAAGAATCGAAAAGAGCATGTGAAATGCTAGCCAATGCTGGTGTGCCGGTCGGAAACCAGTCTGTTATTCTTGCAGGTATTAATGACAGTGTTCCTATTATGAAAAAACTGATGCATGACCTAGTAAAAATTCGAGTTCGGCCATATTACATTTATCAGTGCGACCTTTCAGAAGGAATCGGCCACTTCAGGGCACCTGTTTCGAAAGGGCTGGAGATTATTGAAGGATTGCGTGGTCATACAAGCGGTTATGCTGTACCAACCTTTGTTGTCGATGCACCAGGCGGGGGTGGAAAAATTGCACTTCAACCAAATTATTTAATTTCCCAAAGTCCAGAGAAGGTTGTTCTTAGAAACTTTGAAGGCGTAATTACTTCTTATCCTGAACCGGAAAATTACATTCCTGGAAAGGCAGAAGAGTATTTTAAAGAAATCTATCCGGATATGGATGAGAAAAAATCATTAAACGGAATTGCCGGCATCATGAACGATCAGCACTTTAATCTTATTCCAGAGGGCTTGTCACGCCTGAATCGACGTGTTGCTTATAGTCAAGATCCAAATCATGCTTCATTAAAGGATAAACGTGTTAAACGGGATGAATTAAAAGAAAAGAAATATCAGGCTTTAATGCAAAAAGAAAAAAAGACAGATGCCAATTCCAACATCGGAATAGAGCCTGAGTCAAAAAATGCTTAAGGAGGGGTCATCTTGCTTTGTGATTGGTGTGGAAATACAAATGCACAAAACCATTCATGTTCCGTTTATTGGGAACTTCCAGATGGCACAAGGGCTATTGAAATAACTGAAACACCATCTATATCATGTCCGGACTGTTCGATGGTTTATCAAAAGGAAGAATTGGTAAAGGAAATTGAGGATCAACTCTTCTTAATTGATTGCAAAAGCATTGAGAAGGTAATCTCTTTTCAAGAATTAATGAACAAACCTAGGTTATTGAAACGAAATTATTTCGATTTTTCCACAGAGTAAGGAGATGAGGAGGAGACACGTACACCCATAATGCTAGACGTCACTTTTACAATTCGCTATAGTAAGATTAAGATTGCAAAAAAGTGATAATGAAGAAAGGCGACACAAGATGAGTAAATCCTTCTATCATTTCCTAATGAAATATCGGCACCCAGCTCCTAAGGATCCAATAAGCAAATTTGCTAATCATGCCTATTTAGATCATGATTTTCCTAAACATTCAACTGATTATCATGAGCTCACTTCATATCTAGAGTTAAATGGATATTACTTAGAGTCTATGTCTGTTTTTGATGATGCTTGGAATCAATACCTACTTGTACAAAAAAATTAACTGATGAAATTTAATCGTCTTCATTTTGGAGGCGATTTTTTCATTTTATGTATGCTATGCGCTTTTAAAAATTTTCTCGCATATACTATTGTAATCAATACTTACGACTATTTTAAAAAGGGGGGGAGGAAATGGCAAAAAGAAAAAAACCAAAGTATCAAATTGGAGATACAGTCGTGATTACTATTTACGGGACAGTAGGCAGAGTTACCGATGTCAAATGGCTGGACGGGGATTATTTATATGAAGTAAATAGGAGCCATGGGCTTTTTATTGAATCAGCACTACAGCTTTTTTCGGAGTATGATGGGAAAATAATGGAACATGAACATATCGACATTGAATATAAATTCTTTATCGGTGATTTGGTTCAAGTAAGCGGTTATGGTGCAGACTTATTTAAGGTGATTGGTTTTCGGACAGAGATTTGGCGTTATAAAGAAGATGCTTGGGAGGATGTAATATATGAATTGTCAAGAATTAGTGATGGACAATGGCTGGAAGTAGGAGAAGAAGAGATGACACTTGTAGCAGATGCGGAGAGTGCTGACACGTTTATACAGAAACTAGGTCTTTTATACTTAGTGGATCAAGAAAAATCTACGAAAACCCCCGCGTTACAAAATAAGGTAAGGAAAGCAGAGTATGAGGAGATTAATCGAAAAAAAGAAAAAAAGGAACTAATCGATCATCTATTAGATATTTATAACGATTACCGAATTCTTTATGAATTATTTTCAGATCAGGAATATTATCATGTAATGCGTGTGGTATTGAAAAAGTTAAAAAGTCTGGTCAGTAACGATGGTAAAAGCAGCCATGTATAGCTACCATCTGAATATTTCTATTAGCAAATAAAGTAGGAAAGGAATTCCAGACCATTTGATAAGGAGAAACATCTTGTCTAAAATTTTCTCAATGATACGGAGAAACTTGCTATTTTCTTGATTGACGTCCATAATAAATTCCTCGAAATCCCATTTTAAAATTTTCATATGATCACCTCAAAATTTTTTATTATATCCTATGCTTGTCCATGGGAAACATAACTAAAAAATTGGGGCAATCCGAAACATATTTTCCATTTCGTTCGTTGGTTTCTAAGAAAGTAGCATGAAACAGCCAATGAACTCATACATTCTGTAAAAAGGGGGCGATAACTTGAAAGAAATTGAAGTATTTATTGATACGGAAGAAATTGCTGAATTTTTCTTTCATGAGCTTGTTAAAAGGGGATACGTTCCTAGCGAAGAAGAATTAGACGAAATCGCTGATATTACGTTTGAATATTTAATTGAAAAAAATATTATAGATGAAGAAATGCAAAATGAATAAGGAAGGAAATCTATCTTTTTTGATAAGAAATGACTAGAAAGTCGAGCAGCACATGCTCGCTTTTTTATTAGATAAAAATTATATATTCAATAATTGAGAAATGCCTTGCGCCAGGGGTCCTAGTAGCGAATCGCCTTTCAATCTTTCGTGTTTCCTGTGTGTAATCGAAGTGATTTGTTGCTTTATAAAGTGTTTGCCCTTTTTAATTTGGTATTTTTAAAAAAATTGAAATATGTAATAGAAAACGAAACTTAATAGTTGATACATTCGTATAAATGATAGGAAAGAAAAATAGGTTTTATTATAGTAAGCCAAACACATTATAAGAAGGTTGCGGCATGTGTATGTGCTTATGCTAATTGCTTCTGAGAAAGAACAGAGTTAGAAAATTTTTATCAAAAAAAATGGAGGAAAAAATATGTCATTTTTTAACAAGGTATTTGCTAGTATAGGGATCGGATCAGCAACAGTTGATACAAAGGTGGAAAAAGATACGTATATGCCTGGTGAGACAGTAAAAGGTGTTGTTGAAATAAAAGGTGGTAAGGTAGAACAGAGGGTAGATGAAATTTATCTCACCTTAAATAGCACCTATTTAAAAGAATCTGATGATAAAAAATATACAGTTACTGCAGCTATCGAACGTATTAAACTCACAACACCATTTACAATAGGTGTAAATGAACGAAAAGAAATTCCGTTTTCGTTCCAACTTCCATATGATACTCCACTTTCAATTGGCAGAACAAAAGTATGGGTTTCTACCGGTCTGGATATTAAAGGAGGAGTGGATCCTAGCGACAAGGACTTCATAAAGATTGTTCCAAATCCATTAATGGCAGCTGTGTTTAATGCAGTAGAAAACCTAGGTTTTAGGATTAGAGAAGCTGATTGTGAAGAAGCACCACGAACATTCCGTGGTCGCCTACCATTTGTACAAGAATTTGAGTTTGTTCCTTTTTCTGGACCATTTCGTGGCCGTTTAGATGAGTTAGAAGTGGTATTTTTCCCATCTGGCAACGGCAGCTTAGACATTATGCTGCAGGTAGACCGACGTGCTAGAGGATTAGCAGGGCTGTTTTCAGAAGCATTAGGTACCGATGAAACATATGTCCGATTTAATGTTTCAAATGCAGATATTCCATCTATTCAAAAGCAAATTCAAAATATAATCGAGCGTTATTCTTAAAAGGGCTGCTATATAAGTATTTATTAAGTTAAGGAAAAACCCGAACTATCATGTAAACTCTAAGTTTGAGTTTCACAATAGTTCGGGTTTTTTATTGAATATTTTGATTTTTCGACAAAACAAGCAAAAATTCCGCGAAGGATTCGACACAACTAATATCTAATATTTGACTTAATCGAAAAATGGGAGGGGTACGATGATCAAATTGTTAACAAGACGAAGTACTATACCATATGATGTGACGATCTTTCAGACTCCAAAATTTCGTGAAAGAAAAGGGCATAAACAAGTATATCGAACAATAATCGAGGCTAATAGCCGAGAGAATTGCTTAGAAGAAATCTTTAGTCAATTTAACGTAACGGATCGAATTCCTGCAGATTATAAAGGCAGATTTTTATCTACATGGGATATTATATTAATTGATGAAGGAAGAGGGGGGCAATATTATTATCAACTTCAACCCGGAGGTTGGTTTTCAATCAATCGAATTTTACTGCTTTAATCGCAAATTAGAAAAAACCTAAGGAAATCCTTAGGTTTTCTAATGCTTTCTACCGCCAGCGGCACTATCTTCCTTGGCATGGGCATTATGTTCTGCAATAATGGCTTCTGGAGGAACATGATTATTTTTTTTCTTACCTTGTATTCGATTGCGATGTTTTTTTCCCATCTCAAATCCCCCTGTTACATACTTCTTTTGACATCAATGGTGTCTACCTATAGTCTCCCACAAATAAACGAAATCATGCCATTTTCATTTTTTGTTTTTCCTTATAAAACGTTTATGATATAGTGTTTTTGGTATAGATTAAAATTGTACTATCAAATATTTTGGAGGATTGAATGATATGAGTATACATATTGGTGCAAAAGAAAATGAGATAGCTGAAACAGTACTCCTTCCTGGGGATCCACTTCGAGCAAAATATATTGCTGAAAACTTTTTAGAGGGAGCCACTTGCTATAACGAAGTACGTAATATGTTTGGTTTTACCGGTACATATAAAGGGAAGAGAATTTCTGTTCAAGGAACGGGTATGGGTGTTCCATCCATTTCTATATATGTGAATGAGTTAATTCAAAGCTACAATGTACAAAATTTAATTCGAGTAGGTACATGTGGTGCCATTCAAAAAGATGTTAAGGTTCGTGATGTAATATTAGCCATGACTAGTTCTACTGATTCCAATATCAATCGTTTAACATTTGGCCATGTGGATTATGCCCCGGCTGCTAACTTTCAGTTGTTAAAAAATGCTTATGATGTAGGTGTTGAAAAAGGACTTAATCTGAAAGTGGGCAGTGTGTTTACGGCTGATTCATTTTATAATGATAATGCTGAATTAGAAAAATGGGCAAAGTATCAAATTTTAGCAATTGAAATGGAAACCACAGCCCTTTATACATTGGCAGCAAAATTTAATCGTAAGGCATTATCTATTCTAACGGTAAGTGATCATATTTTAACTGGGGAAGAAACAACAGCAGAAGAAAGACAATTAACATTTAATGATATGATTGAGGTAGCTTTGGAAGCTGCCATTAAAGAATAAGGGGGGCAAACCTCTTCCAATTGGAAGAGGTTTTAACATTTTTTTTGTTAATTTGATGAAAAAGATGTTATTCTAAAAACTAGGGGCAATATTTTTTTTCTAATATAAAATGAAAATGCTTCAGCTGTTAAGCAAATGTATTTATGGTAAATGAAAGTGGTGAAGGCTTTGGAAGAAGAGAAAATGGAACGAGTAAAGCAAGAACAAGAACAAACTGCTGAAAACAAATCTGGCTATATTCGATTAAAGAAATTTCACTTTATTATGTTGTTATTTTTTATTGTCTTTATATCAGCTGGTATAACAACAGTAGCCCTTTCATTTGGAGAAGAAAAGGTAGTTACAGTAAGTAATGACAGGGAAGAGTTTACTAAATTATATAAGGCATTTGATACGTTAAAGAATGGCTATTATAAAAAAATAAACGAACAAGAACTGATAAATGGTGCTATAAACGGTATGGTTGAATCTCTTGATGACCCTTATTCCGATTATATGACGAAAGATGAGGCGGAAAGTTTTCATAGTACGATTTCCTCTTCATTTGAAGGAATTGGTGCTGAAATTCAAGAGAAAGATGGACATATTATGATCGTTTCTCCAATAAAAAATTCCCCTGCTGAAAAGGCTGGACTTAAACCGAATGATATTATCCTATCTGTGGATGGGAAGAGCCTTCAGGGAGTTACATCTACAAAAGCCGTGACAATGATTCGCGGAAAAAAAGGTACAAAGGTGGAGCTTTCTATACAACGTCCAGGTTCTGATGCTCCTATAACCGTACCTATTATTCGTGATGAAATTCCAATTGAAACGGTTTATGGGGAAATGGTGGACGACCGAATTGCAAAAGTTCAAATTACGAGCTTTTCAACAAATACGACGAAAGAACTTACTGACAAATTAAATGAATTGAAAAGTAAAGGAATGCAAGGGTTAGTATTGGATTTGAGACAAAATCCTGGTGGGTTGTTAGACCAAGCAATTAATATTTCCAGCATGTTTGTTCCAAAAGGTAAAATTATTGTGAAAGAGCAAGATCGAAATGGTAAGGTAAAAGAAATTGCTTCACAAAACGATGGAAATCCTGAATTTCCTTTAGTTGTTTTAATCGATAAAGGTAGTGCCAGTGCCTCTGAAATTCTTGCAGCAGCTGTGAAAGAATCAGCAGCTGTACCGTTAGTAGGGGAAAAATCATTTGGAAAAGGAACGGTACAAACAGCAGCAGATTTCTCTGATGGTTCTAATATTAAGTATACGATTGCTAAATGGTTAACACCAAACGGTAATTGGATTCATAAAAAAGGGATAAAACCTGATGTGGAAGTAGCACTTCCTGAATATGCTAACCTTCCAATTATCAACCCAGAAAAAGAGCTCACATTGTCAACTTCATCTACTGAGGTTCAAACTGCACAAAAAATGTTAAAGGCCCTCGGTTACGATCCTGGAAGGGAAGATGGATTTTTCGATGAAAAAACAAAAAAAGCAGTGATGAGCTTTCAAACAGCTAATCAGCTTACCGCTGACGGCATCTTAAAGGGCGAAACAACATTGAAATTGATGGAGAAAATAAGAGAACTTATCAACACCAATGATACTCAGCTGAATAAGGCAATTGAAATCTTAAAAGAAAAAATGAAATAGTTAAAAAAGCTGTCTCATAAGCAAATTCATAAATGCTTTAGAGACAGCTTTTTTTATTAAGTATGAAAGTATATATATCACTTTGACGATGGTTAAAACCATTTGCTCAAGTGGTGAGTCGCTTTACTTAAGATCGGTTTCTATCGAAATGCCTTTACTTTTATCAATTTGTTTATACTTTTCTAATTCCATATTTTCCATTTATTTTATCTTACAGATCACTTCAATGTTTGAATGATGAATGGTTCTTAAGGCAACTATTTTAAATGTAGTTATTTACATTGGAAGGGGAATTTCATGAAAAGGACAGTCATTCTATTAATACTATATATATTTTTATTTGGCAGTGGTGTTCAGGCATCTTCAAGTTATGAAAAAACAGGGGAAATGCTTGATTGGAAAAAGGTTGACAATCTTTTTCCTAAATATTCAACATTTACAGTTGTAGATATAGAAACAGGGAAAAGGTTTAAAGTACAAAGGAGAGCTGGGAGCCACCATGCAGATGTTCAGCCTATTACTGTAAAAGATACAAAAATAATGAAGCAAATATATGGTGGTAAATGGAGCTGGAGACGCAGGGCTATTATTGTATTAGGTAAGAATAAAAAAATTGCCGCTTCGATGCACGGTATGCCTCATGGTCGAGGATCATTAAAAAATAACTTTCCTGGGCATTTTTGCATACATTTTTCCGGGAGTAAGACTCACCTGACGAATAACATGGATCTATCACATAAATTAATGGTCTTAAAAGCTGCTGGTAAATTAGAGCAATATTTAGATAAGGCCACTCCTAATGATGTGATCGATGCTTATATCGCTGGGGTGAAACAACAAGACCCAGCTATTATTTCAAGGGTATCTCTACAAAAAATTTCTTGGATACCTATTTTTAATAAAGTTGAAAACATCAATATTAGAAAAATGAAATTAATGCCTCCCGAAGACCAAAAAAACGAATTAAGTTTAAAGGTACCGGTAGAAATAGAGTGGTATTTAAAGGATAGTGGAAGGGAACTGTTTAAAGGAGAAATTCATTTAGTACGTTTTACACCATTAGATGCATGGAAAGTTGATTCTCAAGATTTTTTGAAAGAAAATAACCTTTTAAATTAATGTGAAAAACACCTTTATTTAACGGGTGACCGTAATAAAGGTGTTTTTTATTTGAAATCACATTATAATGGCTGTTCACCAAATTTGATAAATGTCCGTTCATCTTCAATTAACCCGCAGGCTGCGCATTGAATGCGATATTCCGGACCAGTATAGGGCTGATGAAAAGGTTCTAATTCATTTTCATTATATTCCTTGATAATTTCCCCTGTTTGAGGATTAAGTTTTACAGAATGGGATACCTGTTGAATTAGATTAAATCGGCTACGATTTGTTTTGCAGTTTGGACATCTGTAAGGGGTAGCCATAACTTTCTCCTTTCATTACAATTTTATTATTATTTTTGCAATATTGTCATGAAATATGTAAACTTGCAGTGAGACTATTAGAAAGGAATGTATGTAGTTTGGAAAATGTGAATTTTGATGAATTGTTACAGGAATACCGATCCATCTGGAATAACCGTAAATTAAATGCTGAGGGTAATACGAGTAAAGAAATACTTATGGATGCAATTAAAAGGGAATTGCTAGATGAAAACACTCATCCAAGAGTTAGAAAAGGAATATATGAAAAATATTTTACAGCGAGTAAAAGAATTATCTATTCGGTCCTTTCGCAAGAGACGAAACTTTTGTTATTAAACCTTCATTTAAAAGTACTTGAGGATATAAATAAGGAGTGATTTGCAGTGAGAAAAATTGGTTTTGTGATTACTGTCCTATTATTAATTCTAACGGCTACTGCATGCAATAAGCAGGCTGAGCATCCTAACACTCCTCCAGAAATGATTGAAGTAGATTTAAGCATTAACCCTGAAAATGCAAAACCGAATGAACCTGTAGTTTTTGAAGCAAAGGTTACACAAGGAAAAGAAGTGGTAACGGATGCTGATGAGGTTGTTTTTGAAATTTGGAGAGCAAAGGACGAAAAACATACGAAAATTGAAGTAAAGCATGCTGAAAATGGTATTTATCGACTGGAAAAAAACTTCCCAAAAGAAGGAACCTATTATATCATTTCCCATGTTACAGCAAGAGATATGCATAATATGCCAAAAAAGGAATTTGTTGTTGGTAAGCCAAGCGAGCCTGAAATCAACAATGAAAAAGAATCAATGGATGAAATGAATATGGAGGAACATGATCCATCAACTGAAGGTCATTAATGAAGTGAAAAAGACAGCAGTAATAGCTGTCTTTTACCATTTTTCCGTAACGTCAATTTCGGTGTATTGCATATCGATATTTTTGGGGATTCTAATCTCAAGGATTCCATCTTTAAGATTGGCTTCGCCTCCTTTTTTTTTGACAATAGCTGGTAGAGTAATGGTATGTTTCTCTCCATATTCGGGAAAATGTTCAATAATCAGTTGATTGGATGTGTGATACAGACGGAGTTTTTTTAACGCGTCGTGGTTATTTATCGGGATCCTTATATAAACATGATCATGAGTTTCATAAGTGGAAGCATTTATTCGATTTGCTGAGGAATGGGAATTGGAATCCGAAGGCTGAAATTGCTGAAAAACATCATTAGGATTCATCATTCCCTGCATATTTGGCATCATTTTTTCAAGGAGATCTTGAACATATTTTTCAATCTCTTCTGGTTTCATTTTTTGCAATGTGTCACGGAGATTTTTATTAAAAGGAAACATATTCCAAGGAAACATCTCTTTTCATCCTTTCAGCATCCTGTAATTCTTATGCCTACTTTCATTAATATCCATTTTATGCTTTCTTTGACCCATTCGTTATCGTTCCATTATTCCAGATATTTAGCTAGCTTAAGGATAAAATGATTTGCAATACTAATTGAAAATTTTTAACATATAATTAAGGTTAAATATATGTTTAGAGAGGGAATTTTTGTGAAGAATAGAACGGCTTTGATTACAGGAGGAGCTTCCGGAATTGGTAAAAAGACGGCAATGGTACTTGCTGAAAAGGGTTGTCAGGTAATTATTAATTATCGTAATAGAGAAGCGGAAGCAATTTCTTTAGCAAAGCATCTAGAACATTGCTATGGAACTAAATGCCTGGCTGTCCAAGGGGATGTAGCTTTAGAAGAGGATTGTAATCGTATAGTAAATAAATCAATGTCTGTATTTAAAACAATCGATATTTTAATACATAATGCAGGTCCATATATACATGAAAGAAAAAAAATGACAGAGTATTCTTCTGAGGAATGGAATTATTTAATTCATGGAAATTTAAGTGCCGCATTCCACTTATCTAAACAAGTTATACCTATTATGAGAAAGCAAAAATGGGGGAGAATTATTACCTTAGGATTTGATCGGGTGGAAACAGCCCCTGGATGGATTTATCGGTCTGCTTTTGCGGCGGCAAAAACGGGACTCGCATCCTTGACAAGGACTATTGCACTTGAAGAGGCTGAAAATGGTATTACAGCAAACATGATCTGCCCCGGTGATATTACAAATGATTGGAAAGAGGAAAGCATTCAAGATGCTTTAGTTGCAGAAAAATGTACAACTAATACGGGTACTGGAAGACCAGGAACCGGTGAAGATATCGCAAGAGTAATCTCATTTTTAGTTGAAGAAAAATCTGATTTCATTACCGGTAGTATTATTCCTGTGACAGGGGGTATTGATGTTTTAGGAAAGGCATTAAAACATCATTGATAAAGGGATTTGAGTATTTTTCATGAATGAATTGACAATTTTTTGAACAATTAGATTTCATGTATAATAATTGCTCCTTTTGAAGATAATAGCAAATAATTATTAATGAAAGGAGCAAAGGTAATGAGTTTTAACCTCAATAGAATTAATCCTAACCAAACCCAAGTATTTTTTCATGATGGTCGTTTTGAAACCCTGACTAACGAAGAACTTGAAGACTTTTTGCTCCAAATGGGCCTTAGTGATGTACAAGAATCTCTCGAACAAGATGCAACGGAATAAATATTGCTAGATGTGTGCAAGTTCCCTAATTAGCAGAGTATGGTTCCAACCAAAAGTGTTCTCTTTTCGGGTGTAAGATGTATACAATGAGATAAAGAAAACATTTAGTGTCGATCGATGTGAACAGCGTAGATCGGAGAACAAAAACTTTGCTACAAGGGAGCCTATGCTCAACCATTCTAGAAAATTGAAAATAGACTTGCTTATAGAGGCTGACCCAAAAGGTTCTAAAAACACCTTTTCAGGGGTCAGCTTTTCTTTTTAAAAGCATTTATTGGTTATCACTGACCATAAAAAATACATTCAAAATCATAATCTCTATTAAATTCAAGGACGAAAAAATTCATAAAGAATAAATTTATATGGGTTTAGGTGGGGGCGTTTGTTTATAGAAAAATATCGAATAGTAATCTTAACCTGGTAAATCCGAATAACTCTGACAGAAACCTAGTTGACAATAGTCTAATTAGACTATTATGTAAAGGAATGAAAATGAAATGATAAAATCATTTTTAATGTTAGGACAATCGAATATGGCTGGTCGTGGATTCTTGCATGAGGTAGAACCTATTTATAATGAAAAAATAAAAATGCTTCGTAATGGTCAGTGGCAAATGATGACAGAGCCGATTAATTATGATCGCCCTGTTGCTGGTGTAAGTCTAGCAGCATCATTTGCAGAGGCATGGTCGAAAGCCCACCCAGATGAAGAAATTGGTTTAATTCCTTGTGCGGAAGGTGGCAGTTCTTTAGATGATTGGCATCCAGAAGGGACTCTATTCCAGCATGCTTGTCCGAAGCTCGCTTTGCTCTTAAAACGAGTGAAATTTGTGGCATACTTTGGCATCAAGGTGAAAGTGACAGCCATAGTTCTTTACATGAAACGTATTATGAGAAGTTATCTCTCATTATTGAAACTTTGCGTAAAGAATTAAATCTTCAAAATGTCCCATTAATTATCGGTGGACTTGGTGATTTTTTAGGAAAAAAAGGTTTCGGAAAGGACTTAACAGAATTTCAAAAAATCAACGAAGAATTACGTCGATTTGCTTATGAACAGGATCATTGTTACTTTGTAACTGCAGAAGGTTTTACAGCCAATCCAGATGGTATTCATTTAAACGCCGTTTCCCAACGAAAATTCGGTTATCGTTACTTCGATGCGTATTCGAAAAAGTGTCATATTTTAGAGCCTCTTCCAAATGAAAATGAATCACTAAAAGTTAACACGAACTATTCGAAAACAGAACTTATTTATATTAATATGATGAATATAGCTTTTGGTAAAATCACATATGATGAATTTGAATCACAAATGTCAAAGGTGATGCAGCTTTGATTCCCTTACTAATCCTTGGCTTACTTATACAAAACCCTGGAGCTCATGGATACGAACTTTTAAATTTGATGGGGAAACGACATTATAAGTATATTGTTAACTTTACTAAAGGTTCATTTTATTACAATTTACAACAACTCGAAAAAAAGGGCTTTATTGAACAAATTCAACAAATGAGTTCAATTAATAATCGCGAAGTTAACACTTATAAAATCACATCTCTAGGACTTGAAGAATTTGATAAATTAATGACCAAATATGGGACTAAGTCTGAGTATGTTAACTTACAATTCTATGGGGCATTACTTTTTGCAGAAGAAATCGATAAAAATAAATTATTAGAATTAATTCAATCACAAATTGAACAAACTGAAGCCAAAATTGCTCTTCTCGATGAGTACCTAGCTAACAGTAAAGAATTACCTGGTAAAATTGAATATTTTCGTCGCATGAACGAAAATTCTCGTTCCCACCATTTAGTGAACTTAAATTGGTTTAAAAAATTGAAGGCAGATATAGAAAAAGCTGTTGAATAAGTAAAAACAAAAATCACCTATCATTTCTTTTTAGAAAAATTGATAGGTGATTATTAATGTAGACCAACATTATGCTTAATTACATACTTCACCATATGGGATCATTGTTGAATAATGAAATTCACCCAAAACGTAACAATATATAAAAATGCTATAAAACAATATGGCCGATTGTGGAATAGTAAAAAACTACTTTCCATTCATCTACAAAAGAAAATCATACTTTTTTGGGTTGATTGAACACGTTGACGAAATAAACCGAAATTGAACGGTTTTCTTTTAATTTGCATATTCATTTTTCTAATCTATTGCTTTGACAGTGAGGTGCGCAGTCTCTCTACAAGGTTCCCCTTTCTTGGCCGCTGAAAGCAAAACTTCTAAAACAGAAATTGATAGACAAGATTTAGAGTAAAAAAGGACTATTCTAGTAAATTGTCCTTATCAGATCCCGCTTTTTTTTCTACGTCGAATGAACCGTACGGGTTATATTACATGTTAAATATAATCCCCTATCATTTTTGTACACCTTTCTAAATAAACTACTATAAGAGGATTTGATAAGGAGTTTTTTTATGAAAATATATGACTATTATCGTGATATAGCTTCGATTCGGTTAAATGAAAGTATTGTAGCACTAGTTCCACCAACGATAATCATTGGTGGAAATCTATCATTTTTTAAAAACCATGAAATCATGCTATTCACTCTCCCATTTTTCTTTTATAGTTTTATCAGTTTTCATCTCTATCTTTTCCGAATGAAGCAGTCGTTTATCATCCGTAGAAAGATGGAAAAGACTGAACTGAATCGGTGTAATACTTCATTATTTCAAAGCTCGTCCCTTTTGGTTATGTTCCTAGATGTAGGAACCTCACAGCTTCAATTTTATTTTCCAAATGGTCATATGGCAGGGATCATACAAAAAAAACGTAGAAGGGGTTTTCCCTTCTTGGGGGTCCCTAATCAATATACGTTTACGAACCAAACAGGAGAGATAATTGGTTCCTTCAAGGTAAAGCGAAATAATAGAATTAAAATTGAAGTATATGATCGTGAAAATAACTTTTTAGGATGTTACGAGAAAAAGAGAAAAAGTTCAGAAATCATAGATGCTGAGGGGAGATTTGTAGGAAAACTCATTAGTTCAAATGCATTTATGGATGAGCGGATTATCAATAGAGATAATGAGCAGTCAGTCCGCTTGAGGAGAGGATGGATGCCTTTACATTGGAGCGAGTTTTTTCCCGAAGCAAATACTCCAGTACTCACGTTTTCAGAAAACCTCTCAAAACAGGAAAAGCTTCTTCAAATGTCATTTTTAATTAATGAGTTCTTTATTGAAAGATAAGCAATTAGTTCCACTTATCCCTATTGTTTGTTATGATAGAATATAATTCAGATACAACATGATGGGGGTTTTTTTGTGGAATTATCATTGATTAAAGGGCATGGATCGGGAAATGATTTTCTGATTATTAATGAAATATTAAATGAAGTCCATTTGACTGAGAGCGATCGGGCTAAGCTTGCACAATTACTTTGTAATAGGGAAACAGAGCTTGGTGCCGATGGAATTCTGTTTGTTATGAGCAGCGAACGAGCAGACGGTAGAATGAGGGTCTTTAATGCAGATGGTTCTGAAGCATCCATGTGTGGCAATGGACTTCGTCTAGTGGCTCGCTCGATTTGTGAGTTATATGGAAAAAACGAAGCCATTATTGAAACGATGAAGAAAGATCTTAAAGTTCGCAAACAAGAGGAACTTTATCCTAACGTCCACACTTACCAGGTGGAGATTTCTCCAGTTTTGTTTGAATTAAAAGCTCTTCCCCTAAATCTAAATAAAACGACATTATATAATGAAACCATTAAAGAATTATCATCCGATTTAAAGTTTACTGCACTTGCCGTGCCAAACCCGCATTTAATTTCAATTGTGGACTCGGGAGTGTTGATGAGTGATGTCCAACAGACTATTAGTGAAAAAGTGAATGGACCTAATCATTTGTTTCCTGATGGTGTAAATGTAAGTTTTGTAAAGCCTATTCAATCAAATACTATTTATGTACGAACCTATGAACGTGGGGTAGGCTTTACCAATGCATGTGGAACAGCCATGTCTGCCTCCTCGCTTGTCACATGCCTCCAGGGAATAAACGAATTTGAAAAAATGATTGATGTTTATAATAATGGTGGAAGAGTCCAATGCATTGTTCATAAAGATGGGGAGAAATATTATATTGATTTAATTGGTAATGCTACTTACCTCTATGAAGCATCAGTAAAAGTGGATTTAGAGCAAATGTCGTTTTCAGTGACATCCAAAAAAGAGTTCACTGAGCAAGATGCCTATGAGAAATTACAAGCAGAGGCTAAGCAATTCTTAAATGAAACCATAAAAGGATAAGGTGACATACCTTATCCTTATTTTTTACCCTTTTTTTAATACATCTAGTACTTGGGAAAAAGGTTGAATCGCTTTAGTGTGAAAATACGTTCTAAAAGGGTCTCCATGATTTTTTATTCGTTGCAAAACATTTTGCATCGTAAAAGTTTTCGGATTCAGTTTTTCGTCTACCTCATCCCAAAACAGTGGTGTGGCAATTCCTCCATATTCATTTCCCCGTAAGGAATAAGGGGCAATAACTGTTTTTCCTTCACCATGCTGCACATAATCGATATACAGTTTGTTTCCCCGATTCTTTTTCATTCTTTCAATGGTAAAGGAATCGGGATCTTGTGAAACTAAGTATTCAGCAATAAAGCTGGTAAACAGTCTTGTATCGTCATATGTAAATTTTCCTTCTGGTAAAGGGAGATAGATTTGCAACCCTTTATTTCCGGATGTTTTAATAAAACCAATTAAATTTAATCGGTCGAAAACATTTTTTATCATTAAAGCTGCCTTAATTGCCAAATGAAACTCATCAATTGATGGTGGGTCTAAATCAAAGACAATTTCACTTGGACCTGTGCTGTTAATGGTATCGAATGGTATGTGGTATTCAATTGCTAATTGATTTCCAAGCCAAATAAGGGTTTTAAGATTATTGCATACAATATAATTTATCCCATTCGATTGCTGTGTATCTACAAAGTCAGGTGCATACGCGGGACAGTTTTTTTGGTAAAAAGCTTCACCGAACATCCCATGTGGGTACCTAATTACTGTAAGGAGACGATTTTTTAAAAATGGCATTAAGTAAGGAGATACTTCCCGCAAGTAGTGAATGAATTCAGACTTTAGTATCTTTGGCTTTTCCCATAACGGTTTTTCTGGATGAGTAATCTCTATGTCTTTAGGTAAGTTCTTTTGTTGAAAAATAAAATTTTCGTAAGTACAGTCAGCAGGGGTTAAATCGAACCGAAATCGGTCAAAATGAGGCTCACGAAGCTGGTTGTCATAAAGTTCTAAATATTTGACTTCCAAACAGATAGCAGGCTCAACGAAAATAAATTGTTCGTCTTCTCTGACCATGTTTTGCTTCATAATGTTTCTAAGCGCTTGTTTTTCATCTTGTTTAAACCCAAAAAGCACATGGCCAATGTTGACTATTTCTTCCTCTTTGAAAACGCAAACTGAGAAATATCCATTGTTTTTATCATATGAAGTCACAAAGCAATGAACGTATTTCCAATTTTTGTATTTTAACCATTGTGGTGAACGTTTCCCTTCCTCCCAAAGACTGTTTTTGTGTTTGGCAACAATCCCTTCTCCATCGTAAAGAACTACCTTTTCCCATAAATCGTGGAAGTCATTGAAAGCGAGAACCGGCTGTAGCAGTTGATTATTATATGGATCAACCTCAAGATCGATGCCTATGGTTTTAAATAATTGCAACAGCTGTTTTTTTCGGCTTAGCAATGGTTGTTGATGCAAAGGGTTACCATTAATTGTAAGTAAATCAAAAACCAATAATCTACATGGTGATTTGGCTGCCATTTCTTTAACCTTTTTCCCAGTTTTTAATCTTCCACGTACTTGAATAGCAGCAAAATTTGCCCTGTACGGATTTATTAGGGAAACAAGCTCTCCATCGAGAACCAAAGGTAAGTATGGTTTGAATTTTTCTTTGTAATCTAATAAAAACTGGTTGATTTCAGGGAATTGCGGTAAAAGTGATTTTTTATTTCGACTCATTAATTTGATACTGTTTTCCGTCCATATGAGAATAGCTCGAAATCCATCATATTTTACTTCATATAACCAATCTGGGTTCACTGGCCGTTTGAATGTAAGTGTCGGGAGCATTGGTTTCATCGTTTTTCTCCTTCATAATGTATGCATTAAGAAATTATCTTCTTCCAATAGTTTTTACGGATTCAATCAAAAGGTATACGCATAATAAAATCAAAAAAGATTGGAGATTTTACGATGCATACAATGTGGAAAGGGAGTATCAGCTTTGGGCTTGTCAACATCCCGATCAAACTCCATTCGGCAACAGAGGATAAGGATATTAAGCTTCGAACACTGCATAAAAAATGTCATGCACCTATACGATATGAAAAAATTTGTTCCGTTTGTGAGGAAGAAGTAAAGCCCGAAGATATTGTGAAGGCGTATGAATATACAAAAGGTAAATTCGTTGTCCTTGACAATGAAGAACTAGAAAAACTTCGGAAAGAAAACGAAGATAAAGCTGTGGAGATTATTGATTTTGTGAAAATAGAAGAAATTGATCCCATTTACTTTGACAGAAGTTATTATATGTCGCCAAATGAAGGTGGGGGAAAGGCTTATTCTTTGTTACGCAAGGCGTTACAGGAATCAGGCAAAGTAGGAATTGCAAAAATTATTATTCGCTCAAAAGAACAGCTGGCTGTTATTCGTGTTTACGAAAACACATTGGTAATGGAAACAATCCATTTTCCAGACGAAGTTCGGAATGCGGAAGATGTGCCTAATATTCCCTCAGATGATAAAGTGACAAAAAAAGAACTTGATACAGCAATTTTATTGATTGATCAATTAACTAGTACATTTAAGCCTGAAAAATATCATGATGAATATCGATCAGCTTTGTTAGAGTTAATTGAATCCAAGCGACAGGGGCAAGAAACAGTCACGGCTGCCACCAAGGAACCTGCTACTAATGTGACCGATTTAATGGCAGCTCTTCAAGCCTCGATTGACAGAACCAAACCAAAAAAAGCGGCATCTCGAACGAAGAAAAAGGCTGCATCCAGAGTAAAAAAAGAAGCTTGAAAAAAAGCAGGGTTCACCCTGCTTTTTACTCTTCTATTGTATTTGCTTTACAATAGTTAAGCACCATGTTCTCTTCTTCTTCCTCTAAAGCGAAGTCAAGAACTTCATCATTTCCTTTTTCGTAAAAGTGATAATTAAAAATTTTTCCTTGATTTTCTTCAATACCAAATAATACTCTTAATCCTACACCATTTTCAGAGTAAAGTTCATCCTCTTCATCTACCTCAAGATCAAGAAAAAATTCGTAACGATCACCAGTTAACAGTCCGAATGGATCTTCCAACTTTTCAACGGTGTGACCAATAATCTTCAAGTCGTATCATCCTTTACCAATGTATCATCGGTTTCTATTATACATCATGTATAAAAAATTTATAAAGTTTGAATGGAGAACTAGCACCAAACCTATCACAACCAATCAAAAACAATCATTTTTTGAATGTTTTTAGAAGAAAATGATTGACTTGCTGCAATCGTTTTCAGTATTATGAAGTGGAGAAATTTTGTTTTAAAGGTGGAATGACATGCTTACACCAGAACGTCATCAAATTATCCTTCAATTGCTGAAGGAAAAAGGAATCGTAAAAATACAGGAAATAATGGAATTGACGAATTCTTCGGAATCTACAATCCGGAGGGATTTATCTCAATTGGAAGAGCAAAAGTTTCTAAAAAGAATCCATGGTGGGGCTTCCAGACTACAGGGAAAACTACAGGAACTAAGCATGATTGAGAAATCCTCCAAAAACCTTCAAGAAAAACGAATGATTGCAAAATATGCTGCAAGTTTAGTGGAGGAGGGAGATTGTATTTATTTGGATGCAGGTTCGACAGTATTTGAAATGATACAGTATTTGCCATTAAAAGATCTTGTGGTAGTAACAAACGGCTTTATGCATTTACCTGGATTGATCAGTAAAGGAATTACTACCTATATCCTTGGAGGATTAGCAAAATCCAAAACAAATGCCATAATTGGTAGAAGCGCACTTGAAAGCCTTGATCTATATCGATTTGATAAATGCTTCATGGGTGTGAACGGTATCCACCCTCAGTTTGGTTACACGACTCCTGATCAAGAAGAAGCAATGGTAAAGCAAAAAGCCATAAGTCTTTCGAGAGAGGCATTTGTATTGGCCGATAACACGAAGTTTTCTGAAATTTCATTCGCGAAAATAGCTGATATTCACGAAGCAACTATTATTACGAATGAATTGCCAGATGAATTAGAAAACCAATATTTGAATAGAACTACGATTAAGGTTGTGACAGCATGATATATACATTAACAATAAATCCATCTGTAGATTATATTGTTCAGCTTGAACACTTTCAACTTGGCAAATTAAATCGAACCAAAAGTGAAGCTAAATTTCCTGGTGGAAAAGGGATAAATGTATCTAGAGTTTTAAAACAGTTGGATATTCCAAGTAAAGCACTTGGGTTTATTGGAGGATTTACCGGTACATATATAAAACAGTTTCTGGAAAATGAAAAAATTTTAACAGACTTTATTAGAGTAAAAGAGGATACACGCATTAATATCAAACTAAAAACGGGTCAAGAAACGGAAATTAATGCCAATGGTCCTAGAATTTCTGAAGAGGATTTTACCGCATTAATAAAACAAATCAAGAATCTTAAATCAGACGACATTTTAGTATTGGCAGGAAGTATCCCAGGATCATTACCTAAAACAACATACTTAGAGCTTGTAGAGATTTGTAAAGAAAATGGGACACCATTCATTGTAGATGCGGAAGGCGAATTACTGAAAAAGGTGCTTCCTTATCAACCTTTTTTAATAAAGCCAAATCATCACGAACTAGGTCAAATATTTGATACTAAAATTTCTATCCCTGAGGAAGTCGTTCCTTATGGAAAAAAACTAATTGAAATGGGCGCTCAAAATGTCATTGTTTCTTTAGCTGACAAGGGAGCTGTGTTTATCAGTGAAGATTTCACATGTTTGGCAAAGGTACCTAAAGGTGAGGTAAAAAATTCTGTTGGTGCTGGTGACTCGATGGTTGCAGGTTTTTTAGCTGCTTTTGAAAAAACAAAAAATAAAGAAACTGCATTTCGTTATAGTGTTGCTTCTGGAAGTGCGACTGCATTTTCTCTTGAACTTTGTACAAAGGAAAAAGTTGAAGAACTTTTTCATCAAGTTGAAATCATAAAAATTCTCTAGGGGAGAGAGACTTATGAAAATTACCGAATTGTTATCAATAAATACGATTCAGCTTCACTTAGAAGGTAATCAAAAAATAGAAGTCGTTGATCAACTGGTGGACTTGCTATATCAGGCGGGGAAAGTCACGAACCGTGATGAATTTAAAGCTGCGATCTTAAAGCGTGAAGAACAAAGTACAACAGGTATTGGTGACGGAATAGCGATTCCACATGCTAAGACAAAAGCTGTTAAAGAAGCTGCCATTGCTTTTGGTAAATCTATATCAGGTGTTGATTATCAATCATTAGACGGTAAACCGGCCCATTTATTTTTTATGATTGCAGCACCTGAGGGGGCGAACAATACACATCTAGAAGCTTTGGCACGGCTTTCAGGGTTGTTAATGAAAGCAGAAGTGCGTTATGAACTTTTGAAAGCTACATCTCCGAATGAAATTATTGATACGATCAAAAGATTTGATAAAGAAGAAACAAAGGAAGCAATAAATACTGTTAAGAAGGACTTGATTGTAGCTGTTACCGGCTGTCCGACAGGTATTGCTCACACATATATGGCTGCTGACTCATTAAAAGCGAAGGCAGAAGAAATGGGTGTTGAAATCAAGGTTGAAACAAACGGTTCTGGCGGTGCTAAGAATATTCTTACCGAAGAAGAAATTGAGAAGGCAACAGCTGTTATTGTCGCAGCAGATATCAATGTAGAAATGGAACGATTTAAAGGCAAACATGTAATTCAGACAGCTGTTGCTGATGGAATTCACCGCCCTCAACAACTCATTGAAAAAGCTTTAAAACGGGATGCACCTGTTTATAACGGAGGTGACAGACCGAATGAAAAATCAACTGAACAAAAAGGGACGAAAAAAGGATTTTATAAGCATTTAATGAACGGTGTTTCAAATATGCTTCCATTTGTAGTAGGTGGAGGTATATTAATCGCTATTAGCTTCTTGTTTGGCTACAATGCGTTCAAGCCGGATGATCCGTCCTATCATCCGATTGCAGAAGCTTTGATGACCATTGGCGGTGGGAATGCGTTTGGGCTCATTGTCCCTGTTCTTTCAGGATTTATCGCACTTAGTATCGCAGACCGTCCAGGCTTTGCACCAGGAATGATAGGTGGATTAATAGCAGCTAATGGCGGAGCTGGGTTTCTTGGAGGGTTAATAGCAGGTTATCTTGCAGGTTATCTTGTCCTACTTATTAAGAAAATGGTTAGTCGTTTGCCAAAATCATTAGAAGGGATTAAAAGCATTCTCATTTATCCGTTATTAGGAATTGCCGCAACAGGATTTATCATGTTATATGTCATCAACAAACCTGTAGCTTGGTTGAATGCTGAAATTACAGAATGGTTAACCGGTTTGGGAACAGGAAATGCAATATTATTAGGAATTATACTTGGATTGATGATGGCTTTTGATATGGGTGGTCCAATTAATAAAGCAGCATATGTTTTTGGAACTGGACTTCTGGCTAGCGGTGTTTATGAGCCAATGGCAGCCATTATGGCAGCAGGCATGGTTCCGCCACTTGGAATTGCTATTGCAACTACGTTATTTAAAAATAAATTTACAGTGGAAGAACGCAATGCGGGTAAAGCATGTTTTGTAATGGGCTTATCGTTTATCACTGAAGGAGCGATTCCATTTGCTGCAGCCGATCCATTTCGAGTCATTCCTGCTTTAATGGCTGGTTCCGCAGTTGCTGGAGCATTATCGATGGCCTTTAATATCGGACTAAGAGCACCACACGGAGGATTTTTTGTTGTGCCATTGGTTGAGAATGGAGCTTTGATGTATACATTGGCTATACTTGTTGGTGCTTTAGTAACTGCATTATTAATTGGGATCTTGAAAAAGCCTGTAAATTCATAAAAAGGATTAAGCCGGTATATGGATTACCATTACCGGCTTTTTTATTAATCTCCATGCTTCGGTTTAATGGCAAATAAAGCAACCAACGCTGCTATGAAACAAAGTCCACTCATGATGATGAAAATCCAGTTATTTGAGATTTTCATGATTAAAGCAATTAACGGAGGGCCTGAAGCAACTCCAATAAATCTCATTGACGAATAAAAGGAAGTAATGGTACCACGCTCCGATTTCTCTATACCATCCATAATAAGAGTATCCAGACATGGAAGACCAATCCCAATCCCTATACCAACGATCAGAAACATGCTAAGCATATACCAAAGTTTCATTGAGAACCAAAGTGCAGCGATGGATAAAGCAGCAATAAGGATCCCGCTAAAAGTTAACCATTTCATTAAAATTTTATTTTTTTTAATTAATTTTCCACTAATAAATGATGATAATGAAAGAGCGACTAAGGGAATGGCCAAAAAGATCCCTTTTTTAAGTGCATTTATTCCAAATTCTTTTTCAAATATCTCTGATAGATAAAACAAGATTCCGAATAGAACTAGCATTAGGATACCACCAATGACAAAAATGGCATAAAGCCATCTTCCTTCATTGGTAAAAGTATTTTTTACTCCATGCAGAAAATCTTTGTAAGGTATTGGTTTTTGTGTCCTTTTTGGAGTTTTAACAAGCAAAAGCATCATAATAACAGAAAGGGCACAAAAGATTGGAAAAGAAAAAAAGGGCAGAAACCAGATAACCCCTGCAAGGAGGGCACCAAAAATAGGGCTTAATACTTTACCGAAAGTATTGGATGTTTCAATTAACCCTAAACAAATACTAATATCGTTTTCATTCTTAAACATGTCGCCGACTAATGGAAGAACAATTGGAAATGCTCCTGCGGCACCTACTCCTTGGAGTGCACGGCCGATTAGAATCAACCAATAAGCTTGATCCAATTTCCATGCAGCCCAACCAGAAATCAAGCCGCCGATTCCGGCAATAATTAAGCTCGGAATAATGATTTTTTTTCTTCCAACATGATCAGATAAATAACCAGCAATTGGTATTAAAAGGATAGCAACAATGGAATATACGGTTATTATTAAACTGGACTGAAAAGATGAGATCGATAATTTTCTTTCCATAATAGGTAGCACGGGTATAAGCATGGAGTTACCTAACGTCATAACTAAAGGGATGGAAGATAGCGAAAGTACAGCCCATTTCTGGCTAGATATATTATTGGACCGACTCTTTTCTTTTGAGTTTTTATTTTTTCCGGTCTTATGTAGATTACCTATTTGTTCAATATGTTCCATTTAACTTCTATCCTACCTTAAATAATTTGTACTGTTAATATGGGCATTTACGATAAAAAAAACTATACATAATTAATTCCTTAATATGGAATTTTAAAACGTTTTCAAAAAATTCTTTTTATTCTATCTTGACATTCCCTTTTTAATTGTAATATTATAGAAAAAAACAAATGAGCTTTAGGCATTGACGAAGAGTAGTAGCTATTACAGATTCTTTAGAGAGCTGATGGTTGGTGCAAATCAGTGAAGATGTATTAGTGAATGGACTTCCGAGCCTCCAAACCGAACTCCTATGGATAGTAGGCTTTGGCGAAAAATCTCATCGTTACAAGAGATAGGTATTAAAGTGTAAAGCTTTGATACTGGTAAAGTGAGCTAATATTTAGCTAATAAAGGTGGCACCACGGGTCTTCCGTCCTTTTTAGGATGGGAGGCTTTTTTATTTTGTGGGTGTATAAACCAAATAACATAAGTTTTCGAGTGACAAGACACATTAGATGCTCATAAGATGTGATTGCATTTTATCGTGTGTAAGGGCCGAAAACATAATGTCTCCGAGTGATATTTACACCTAAGAAAATTAGAAAGACTAATAAAATTTAATGATGTAAATCGTTGAACAAGAGTAGTACACTTATTCGTTTCTTTCCAGAGAGTCGGGGAAGGTGGAATCCGATAAGAAAGGGTAAGTGGAATGGACTTGTGAGAGCCATCCTGAACCATAGTAGGGATGGACGGAATTCCACCGTTAAAAGGATAGGATATCGAGCGATCTAATCGCTTCTGTATCTGAAATGAGGAAGCAGTTCTTCTGCTTCGAATGGAGGTGGCACCACGGTTGGATAAATCGTCCTCTATATGTATAACAAATGTTATGCATATAGAGGACTTTTTTATTGGATACAAATTATTATTTAGGGCTTCGACAGCATGAGCATCGCACGACCGAAAGCGATAGCTTTTGGGAGTAGTCCATACGCCGCTGGGCAGGGCACTTACGCTTTTCTATTTGAAAGGAGATGCATGATGAAAATGAAATCAACCGTATTAATAAAAGAATTAAACGGTGATAGTTTAACACCCATTTTGATTTTGCAGAAAATCAGTGGGAAAAAGAAATTTTTACTCGAAAGTTCACAAAAATACAATCCAAATGGCCGGTATTCATTTATCGGTGCAGATCCATCTTTTGAACTAATTTCATCAGGAGATGTAAATACGATCGTAAGTAAGACAGGCAGGAAGGAAATTAAGGAGAATCCATTAGAGACATTAAAAAAATTATTCCCGTCTCCAATATTGGAAGAAAATCCCTACCCGTTTATTGGCGGTGCGGTTGGATATATTGGTTATGATATTGTCAGACAATTTGAAACAATTGGGGAGGAGTATCCCAATAGTCTAAATATGCCAGATGTTCACTTAATGTTTTATGAAGTAATCATTGCATTCGATCATCTTGAGGATAAAGTATACGTTATTGGTGTTCCGCTATCGGAAGAAAGTGACGAAGAAACCGTCAAACAAATGATGGATCTAAGGATTGAAGAATTAAAACAACCTATCCATTATTTGGAGGAGGAGGCTTTTAGTTTTTCTGAATTTCAATCCGAAATGACAAAAGAAGAATTTGTAGAAAAAGTTGCTATAGCCAAGGAGTATATTCTTTCGGGAGATATCTTTCAAGTCGTCCTTTCACAAAGAATGAAATCAAAATTTAAAGGTTCTCCTGTTTCAATTTATCGAAAACACCGTGCACAAAATCCAACACCATATATGTTTTATATTGACTTTGATGATTACACCGTCATTGGTTCTTCACCTGAAAGTCTAATAAAAACAAGAGGAAAACAAGTGATTGCTAATCCGATTGCTGGAACGAAGCGAAGAGGAAAGAACAGTACTGAGGATCAAATCATTGCGCAAGAGTTATTGAAAGATGAAAAAGAACTGGCAGAGCACAAAATGCTTGTCGACCTTGGAAGAAATGATCTAGGAAAAGTTTGTGAATTTGGATCCGTTCATGTAAAGAGGTATATGGAAATAGAGAAATATCGTCATGTAATGCATATTGTTTCAGAGGTTAGCGGCATACTTCGCCAGGATCAATCACCACTTGATGCGATTGCAGCTAGTCTACCTGCTGGGACCGTTTCCGGCGCACCTAAGGTAAGAGCGATGGAAATAATCAATCAATTGGAAAAATCTAAGCGTGGTCTTTATTCGGGTGCCATTGGCTATTTATCGGTAAACGGTAATATGGATTTTGCCCTTGCGATAAGAACGATGATTTTACAAGAAGATATAGCTTATATACAAGCGGGGGCTGGTATCGTTTATGATTCGAATCCAGAATCGGAATATGAAGAAACTTTAAATAAAATGAAGTCCTTTTTGGAAGGGGGACACCACAATGATTTTACTCATAGATAATTATGATTCTTTTACATTTAATTTATATCAATATTTAGGAGAACTAGGTGAAGAGGTAATCGTTTATCGAAACAATCAAATTCATACAACAGATATTAAACAATTAAAGCCAAAGGCAATCATCCTTTCTCCTGGACCAGGGAGACCTGAAAATGCTGGAATTTGTATGGAAGTAATTCAAACATTTTATAAGGATATTCCAATTTTGGGAATCTGTCTTGGTCATCAAGCAATTGGTGCTGCTTTTGGCGGAAAGATTAAAAGAGCAAGCATTATTAAGCATGGGAAGACATCATTCATTCATCATAACAGAAGCAAAATTTTTCATAACTTATCCGAAAATTTAGAAGTTATGAGGTATCACTCATTAATCATTGAAAAAAACACCATTCCTGAGGAGCTTGAGTGTATAGCATATTCCAAGGATGACCAAGAAATAATGGCCATTAAACATAAACATTATCCGGTATATGGTCTGCAGTTCCATCCAGAATCGATTGGAACACCTACAGGTAAACAAATACTTGAAAATTTTTTATGTGAAATAGAAGGGATGAGGAAAAATGAAGAAATTTCTGCTTCAATTGGCTGAACACCAATCATTTTCAGAGAGTGAAATGAAGGAAGCGGTCGATTATATCCTAGGAGAGGACATTTCCGAATCAGAAATAGCTGCCTTTTTAATGGGATTAAAATCAAAAGGGGAAACCGTTGAAGAAATTGTCGGTATTGTAAAAGCGATGAAAGCAAATACACTTACCTTTAAAAAGAAGATTTCGAATGTTCTGGATAATTGTGGGACTGGGGGAGATGGTTCTTCTAGTTTTAATGTAAGCACAACTTCAGCTTTTGTCATTGCAGGGGCTGGGATTCCAGTAGCCAAACATGGGAATCGAAGTGTCTCAAGCAAAACGGGAAGTGCGGATGTACTGGAGTTTTTAGGGGTGAACCTGAATTTGCCTGCGGAAAGCATAGAAGAAATTCTTCATGAAATTGGTATCGCCTTTTTATTTGCTCCACATGTTCATCCAAAATTAAGGAAAGTGATGATGGTTCGAAGACAGCTAAAAATACCAACAATTTTTAATTTTATCGGGCCTTTGTCTAATCCCATTGACTTGGACTACCAATTGCTGGGGGTTTATCGAAGAGATTTATTACATGTTTTTGCTGAAGTGTTGAATCAATTAGGACGGAAAAGGGCGGTTGTTATAAATGGGGCAGGTTACATGGATGAAGCCTCTCTTCAAGGAGAAAATAGGCTGACCATTTTAGAAAATGGCAGGATTACAGATCAAATTATTTATCCTGAAGATGTCGGATTACCACAGTATGACAATAGCAGAATTAAGGGTGGGGATCCAAAAGAAAATGCGGACATTTTAGTAAACGTCTTAAAAGGTAAAAAAGGAGCCTATTTGGACACAGTCTTGTTTAATGCTGGAATTGGAATTTATACAGCCGGAAAAGCTCCCACCATTCAGGCTGGAATTCAGTTAGCCAGGGATATTATTGATTCAGGAGTAGCATATGAAAAACTTATGGCTTTGATAGAGAAAACTCGTTCGTTACAAAAGGAGGCAATGTAGGTGACAACGATCCTTGATCAAATCATTGAGAAAAAGAAACAGGAAGTCATCCTGCTACGTGAGAAACAGGTTCCATTTCAACGGGGAGCAAACCAAAAAAAATCTTTTATTGAAATATTGCAGAAAGCGGGAGAAATTTCGGTTATAGCAGAATTTAAACGAGCTTCACCATCAAAAGGCATGATAAACAATGCATTTCATCCTGCAAAACAGGCAGTTTTGTACGAAAAAAATGGAGCAGCTGCAATATCTGTATTAACGGATGAAACTTTTTTTAAAGGCTCATTTACTGATTTGAATGCGGTACGGGAAGCTGTTGACCTTCCAATCCTTTGTAAAGATTTTATTATTGACCCGGTTCAAATTCATCACGCTTTCGCCCATGGGGCAGATCTGATTTTATTAATTGCTGCTGCATTGGAAGAATCACAAATCAAAGAGCTTTACGAGTATGCGAAAGATTTAGGACTGGAGGTACTTGTGGAGATTCATAATGAGATAGAATTAGAAGTTGCCCTTAAGGTGGGTGCAAAACTAATTGGTGTGAATAATCGAGATTTAAGGACTTTTCAAGTTTCATTAGATGTAACTGAAATTTTAGCTCCAAAAGTAAAAGAATCAGGTGCATTTCTTATCAGTGAAAGCGGGATTTTTGAACAAGCAGATGTGGCCAGGGTGAGAAACGCTGGGGCAAATGGAATATTAGTGGGTGAAGCCTTCATGAGAAGTGAAAACTTACAGCAAGTTTTCAATGATTTTCGCTTGCCATTATTGGAGGAGAGAAAATAATGAAGGTAAAAATTTGCGGGATAATGGATGTGAAAACAGGGGTAGCCTCTGCCGAATATGGTGCAGACGCCATTGGATTTGTATTTGCTGAGAGCAAGAGGAAAATTTCAGCATATAAGGCCAGGGAGATTATTTCACAATTACCAAAAAGAGTGTTTAAGGTTGGGGTATTTGTAAATGAATCCAAAGAAGAGATGGAGAGAATTGCCGAGATTGCCGGCCTTACTCATTTTCAATTACATGGAGATGAAACAGCATTATTTAGTAAGTCCCTTTCATTGCCAGTGATTAAAGCAATTAGCTTTCAAAACAATCAAAGTTTAATACGTGTTCAACATTTTCCAAGTGAATATATATTGCTGGATGGACCAAAGGGAAAATATCGTGGAGGAAATGGAACTGCATTTTGCTGGAATGAGGCAGATTTAAGTATTTTAAGAGATAAAAAGGTAATTATTGCTGGAGGCCTTCATATTGAAAATGTGGAAGAGGCTATAAAAATATTGAACCCTTACATGGTCGATGTGAGTTCTGGGGTTGAAACAGACGGTGTTAAGGATCTAAAAAAAATTAAAGCATTTATTGAAAAGGTTAAAGGAATGGTGAAGGAGGAAGTAAAATGAGTGTTTATACATTGCCTAACGAACAGGGGCATTTTGGGAAATTTGGGGGAAGATTTGTACCTGAAACATTAATGAAGGCTGTCATTGAGTTAGAACAAGCATACGAAGAGGCAAGGAAGGATCCGGGATTTTATTTAGAGCTAACGGGTTTATTAAAACAGTATGTAGGTAGAGAAACTCCATTATATTTTGCTAGTAATCTTACAAAACATGCAGGTGGTGCTTCAATCTATTTAAAAAGAGAGGATTTAAATCATACGGGTGCTCATAAAATAAACAATGCTCTCGGGCAGGCATTGCTTGCTGTCCGTATGGGAAAAAGAAAAATCGTGGCGGAAACAGGAGCAGGACAACATGGAGTGGCGACAGCAACTGCCTGTGCGCTCTTAAATCTCGATTGTATCATTTTTATGGGAGAAGAGGATATAAAACGTCAATCGTTGAATGTTTTCCGAATGGAATTATTAGGGGCTAAGGTTGTCAGTGTGAATTCAGGCAGTGCAACTTTAAAAGATGCAGTCAATGAAGCCCTTAGGTATTGGGTGGCCAATGTAGATGATACACATTATTTACTCGGTTCTGTAATGGGGCCACACCCATTTCCAATGATAGTAAGGGATTTCCAAAGTGTAATCGGTAAAGAAACAAAGGAACAATTTTTCTCAGTAAATGGCAGGCTTCCTGATGCAGTTGTAGCCTGTATCGGGGGCGGCAGTAATGCCATGGGGATGTTCTATCCTTTTATCGATAACAAAGAAGTCCGATTATATGGGGTAGAGGCTGCCGGGAAGGGAGTAAATACTTCCTATCATGCTGCAACTTTAACAAAGGGCAAGCCGGGTGTCTTGCATGGATCTTTAATGTATTTATTGCAAAACGAAGATGGTCAAATCCAAGAAGCACATTCTATCTCAGCAGGACTCGATTATCCGGGTGTCGGACCGGAACACAGCTATTTAAAGGACATCGGTCGAGCGCAATATTATTCGATCACTGACCAGGAAGCACTAGATGCTTTTCAATTACTATCGAAACTAGAAGGAATTATCCCGGCACTTGAGAGTGCACATGCGATCGCTTTTGCAATCAAGCTGGCATCAAAAATGCCTTCTACTCAAAATATCGTTGTTTGCCTATCAGGACGGGGAGATAAAGATGTAGAAACAGTGAAGACTTTGCTGAAAGGGGAAGTGCGCAATGAATCGAATTAAAATGGCCTTTGAATTATTAAATAAAACGAATAGTAAGGCCTTTGTTCCTTATATGATGGCAGGAGATGGAGGTTTAGATTGTCTTGTTGATCGGCTTATCTTTCTTGAAAAGTTTGGTGCCACTGCTATTGAAGTTGGAGTTCCTTTCTCAGACCCGGTAGCAGATGGACCAACGATTCAAAGAGCTGGAATGAGAGCACTTCAAAATGGAACGACACTTAGAGGGATTATCGAAGAACTAGCGAAAGCAAGAGAGCATGTTTCGATTCCAATCATCCTCATGACGTACTTAAATCCCATCTATGCCTTCGGAATCGACAGCTTTGTTGAAGCTACAAATAATGCTGGGATTGATGGATGTATTATACCTGATCTGCCTCTTGAAGAAGAAGATATGATTGCACCAAAACTTTCGGAGGTAGGGGTCGAACTTATTCGTCTTGTCACCCCAACAACACCTGTAGAGCGCATTAAACAAATTTCTTCCAAAGGTAGAGGATTTTTATATGCAGTAACAATTAAGGGAATAACGGGTACAAGAATTGATATGGATAAAGAATTATATTCATTTTTAAATGTAGTAAAATCATTTAGCCCACTGCCGGTTTTAGCCGGTTTTGGAATAGATAATCATGACCAAATAATGGAATTATCTAATTACTGTGATGGAGTTGTTGTAGGAAGTAAGATTGTAGAATTGTTTAATGAGAATAAAATGGATGAACTAAAACATTTACTTTCTATAAATAAAAAAATGTCACAAATGACATGACGAAACAACTAGATTATAGATATGAAAAGGGGCTGTCTAAAAAGTCCATTTAAGAGAAAAATGAACCCAAATTAAAAACCCAAGAATGTTGATTTAACAGCATTCTTGGGTTTTGCTTTTATAAAGATTTCGGCTGAAATACCACTTTCCGTACAGCCCCTTTTAAAATATGATAATATTATTTTTTAATTGCCTTTAATCCTCGCCGTTCTATTTCATCCTTCAAAATTCTGATCCATTCTTTTTCCTTCCCAGACTTTAATGCATCTCGATACGAAACAACCAGCTGCTCGTTACTCATAATTTTCAACTTGAGAATGCCCTCCTTGGAAAGTAGATTGAATATTTAGTTTTTATTATTGTAATAGTTAATAACGAATTTGAGAACCCTTTCATGTAATTATTTCATAAAATTTCAAACATTATTTTAATGTTATTTCTGATTATATATTCGAAAAATATTGAATATTCATTAAAATGTGTTAACATATTTTTGAAAACGTTTTATATTTTTTTATCGTTTATAGGGGGTAGATGGATGTCGTCTTTATTAAATCTAACAGTAGGCAAATTGCTGGAGCAAAAAGCAAATTTGCATCCTGAACAGGAAGCGGTAGTATATTCCGATCGAAATCTTAGATGGACCTATCGAGAATTTGACCAAATTTGTCGTAGAGCCGCAAAAGGGTTTATGAAACTTGGTATAGAAAAAGGGGAACATCTTGCTGCTTGGTCGTCAAATACTCCTGAATGGCTGATTACTCAGTTTGCTACAGGGAAGATGGGGGCAGTATTAGTAACTGTTAATACAAACTACCGGACTGCAGAATTGGAATACTTGTTAAAGCAATCTGATTCTACCACTATACTGTTAATGAATACATGGAAAGATTCTTCCTATATTGATATGTTATATGAAATTGTGCCAGAGCTAAAAAATTCCGAACCAGGAAGATTAAAGAGCGAACGGCTACCATATTTAAGGAATGTCATTGTTCTAGGAGAGAAACGATACCCTGGTACATTTTCCTGGGAGGATATTATGGAACTGGGGGAATTGGTCTCGGACGAGGAACTTGATCAACGAATGAACTCACTGGAAGTAGATGATGTAATTAATATGCAATATACTTCTGGGACAACTGGCTTTCCAAAAGGGGTAATGCTTACTCATTCCAATATTGTGAATAATGCCTTCAATATTGCTGGCTGCATGAAGTTGACAAATAAAGACCGTCTTTGTATCCCAGTTCCATTTTTTCATTGCTTTGGTTGTGTACTTGGAACACTGGCCTGTGTTTCAGTAGGCGCAACAATAGTTCCGGTTCAAGATTTTAGTCCTAAGAGAGTACTGCAAACTGTACAGGATGAAAAATGTACAGGCCTTCATGGTGTCCCAACAATGTTTATCGCAGAATTGAATGATCCTGATTTCGAAAAGTATGACCTTTCCTCCCTTAGAACGGGTATTATGGCAGGATCAAATTGCCCAATCGAAGTGATGAAGGCAGTCATCGAAAAAATGGGGATTACGGAAATTACTATTGCCTATGGACAAACTGAATCTTCCCCAGTCATTACACAAACTAGAACGAATGACCCAATTGAATTAAGAGTCGAAACAGTCGGTAAACCTCTTCCAAACGTGGAGGTGAAAATCGTGGAACCAGGAACAGATAAGGAAGTTCCACGGGGTGTACAAGGAGAATTATGTACAAGAGGATACCATGTTATGAAGGGGTATTACAAAAATGATGCTGCCACGAGGGAGGCTATCGATCAAAATGGTTGGCTCCATACAGGTGATTTGGCTGTAATGGACGAAGCAGGTTATTGTAAAATCACCGGACGTCTTAAAGATATGATTATTAGAGGTGGGGAGAATATTTATCCTCGAGAAATTGAGGAATTTCTTTATCAACATCCTAAGATCCTCGATGTCCAAGTGGTTGGAGTCCCAGATGCAGTATACGGGGAAGAAGTAATGGCTTGGGTCATTTTAAAGGATGGAGAAACCGCTACAGCAGAAGAAATTAAAAACTTCTGTACTGGAAAAATTTCTAAACATAAAATCCCCCGTTATATTGAATTTACAGATTCTTATCCTATGACCGCCTCCGGAAAAATACAAAAATATCGGCTACGTGAAAAAGCAAAGGAAATGCTAAATATAAAATTCACTTAATTTTAAAGAAATAATTATAATATTGCGCGCCCATCAAATGTATGTTTATACTTAAGATTAGACAATCTTCTTAAAAGGGGCGATATCAGCAATGATTCATTTAACTTGGCGTAATCGTGAAACGATTAAAAAAGTGCTATGTACACATACGAATGCACAAAAATATATAGTAAACAATGTTTTGACAGCCGGTAAAGTTTATGAAGTAAAAAATGAAACAGATGAATTTTATTATATCATCGACAATACTGGTAAAGTCGGCGGATATTACAAAGAGTATTTTCAGGATGCATAAAAATGCCCAGCTATAAGCTGGGTATTTTTAGTTTAGAAAAGGCCTTAATTTTCATTCGTAGAAATGTTTGCTTGTTTGCTTTTATATATCTTTTGGCTGATCATTGTTTGAATGGTCAAAAACAATCCGCCAACTACCCAATAGAGTGGTAGAGCGGCTGGGGCATTGAAAGAAAATATAACAATCATCAGTGGAGATAAGAGGCCCATAAATTTCATTTGCTCCCTCTGTTGTTCTGGGATATTCACTTGTGAAACTTTAAATTGAAAATAATAAATAACCCCGGCTAGGATTGTAATAATAATATCAGGCTGTCCAAGGCTGAACCATAGAAATTGATGGGTAGCAATTTCATGGGAATTTCTAATCGCAAAATATAGCCCCGATAAAATTGGCATTTGAATGAGGATTGGTAAACACCCCATATTTAAGGGATTAATTCCATATTTTTTATAAAGCCCCATCATTTCCATTTGAATCTCTTGTTTTTTCTTAGGGTCCTCTTCGGTTTTTAATCGTTGTTGAATTGCCTCCATTTCAGGTTTTAATACTTCCATTTTTTCTTTCATGGTCATTTGAGTTTTATATTGTTTTAACATAAGAGGCATTAGGGCAAGACGAATGAGAAGTGTAACAAGAATGATCGCTAGCCCATAGTTATCATTAAAAAGCTCGGCAAAAAAATGAATGATGACAGTAAAAGGATCCACAAAATATTGCTGGAACAAAAAAATTCACCTCGCAAAATAAACCAATAATATGAGTATAATGAAGTTAATCTTTTTTCGCAATTAATTGGAATAGCAAAAACAAAAGGCGGAAAGCTCCGCCTTTTTAAGATTATTAAATTTAGAGCTTGGAATGCTGTCTCCAGTGAGCCTTCAACATTTGATAGGCAATTTCTACATTTTCGTCACTTGGTGGCTCAATATGCTTTAATGGATATTCAAGACCTAATGCTTCCCATTTGTAAATTCCTAATTTATGATAGGGAAGAATTTCAATTTTTTGGACGTTATTTAGCATACCAATAAATTCACCCAGCTTCTGGAGATCATCCGGATCATCGGTAATCGTTGGTACGAGAACATGACGAATCCAAATGGGAATTTCACTATCAGATAGAAACTTGGCAAATTCAAGAATATGATCATTTGCCATTCCAGTTAGTTGGATATGCTTTCTCCGATTTATGTGTTTTAAATCTAATAAGATCAAATCGGTATATTGTAAGAGCTCCTCAAGCTGTTCAATAAAAAGTTTTGAATGAGAAAAACACCCTCCGGAGGAATCGATGGTCGTATGAATCCCTTTCTTTTTACATACTTTAAATAATTCGATTAGAAATGGGATTTGAAGCAGTGGCTCCCCACCACTGACCGTAATGCCACCTCCGGAAGCTTGAATGAAAGGTAGATAAGAATCTAAATCACCCATGATTTCGGAAACAGTCATCGATTTCCCGGTGCCAATTTCCCATGTATCAGCATTATGACAAAACTGGCAGCGCAAAAGGCACCCTTGTGTAAAAATTACATAGCGGATACCAGGTCCATCAACCGTTCCAAATGTTTCAATTGAATGAATATTTCCGATCATGATGATTGTTCTCCTTTCGTTTATCAGCTAGAGCTTTAATGAAAATGTTTATAATGACTCGTGGAATGTACGATTTATAACATCCAGTTGCTGTTCTCTTGTTAGTTTAATAAAGTTGACTGCATATCCAGAGACACGAATAGTCAATTGCGGGTATAACTCCGGATGTTCCATTGCGTCTAAAAGGGTTTCCCTATTAAAGACATTAACATTTAAGTGATGTCCAGATTTTATGGCATACCCATCTAAAATCGATACTAAATTTCTAATCCGGCTTTCTTCATCCTTACCTAAAGCTTTAGGGACGATAGAAAAAGTATTGGAAATACCGTCCATTGCATAGGAGTATGGAAGCTTGGCAACGGAAGAAAGGGAAGCCAATGTTCCTTTTGAGTCACGTCCGTGCATTGGATTGGCACCAGGGGCAAATGGTTCGCCAGCGCGACGTCCATCTGGGGTATTCCCTGTTTTCTTACCATAAACAACATTAGAAGTGATGGTGAGAATTGATAATGTATGCACGGAATTGCGATAGGTTTGATGTTTGCGAAGTTTCTTCATAAAACTTTCTACGATTTCGACCGCAATTTGATCAACGCGATCATCATTGTTCCCGTATTTAGGGAAGTCTCCAGTAGTCACAAAATCTACAGCCAAGCCGTGTTCATCACGAATGACTTTGACATTACCATACTTGATGGCGCTTAGGGAGTCAGCCACGACACTTAATCCGGCAATCCCCGTCGCCATTGTTCGGAGAATATGTGTATCATGCAGAGCCATTTCAATTCTTTCATAACTGTATTTATCATGCATGTAATGAATGATATTTAAGGTATTGATATAAAGTTCGGCCAGCCATTCCATGATTTGGTCAAATTTTTCCATTACTTCATCGTACTCTAATACATCAGAGGTAATTGGCCGGAATTTTGGTCCAATTTGTATTTTTAATTTTTCATCGACACCACCATTGATTGAATATAGTAATGCTTTTGCAAGGTTAGCGCGGGCTCCAAAGAACTGCATTTGTTTCCCAATTTCCATGGCAGAAACACAGCAGGCTATGCCATAATCATCACCATATTCAAGGCGCATAATGTCGTCATTTTCGTATTGAATCGAACTTGTCTTAATCGACATTTTTGCGCAATACTTTTTAAAGTTTTCAGGTAGTTTAGTAGACCATAGGACGGTTAAATTTGGCTCTGGGGCTGGGCCTAAGTTTTCAAGTGTATGAAGGAAGCGGAATGAGTTTTTAGTGACAAGCGGACGTCCGTCCATTCCCATTCCTGCAATGGATTCTGTCACCCAAGTCGGATCACCGCTGAAAAGTTCGTTATACTCAGGCGTGCGTGCAAACTTTACGAGACGTAGTTTCATGACAAAATGGTCAACTAATTCTTGTGCTTCCTCCTCGGTTAATGTACCGTTTCTTAAATCTCTTTCAATGTAGATATCTAGGAATGTCGATACCCGGCCAAGGCTCATAGCTGCGCCGTTTTGCTCTTTAATAGCTGCAAGATAAGCAAAATATAGCCATTGAAATGCTTCTTTTGCATTCTTTGCAGGGCCAGAAATATCGAAGCCATAGCTTTCAGCAAGTTCCTTTAATTCTTTTAGAGCTCGGTATTGTTCTGAGAGTTCCTCTCTTAACCGTATTGTTTCTTCTGTCATGACTTTGCTTGTATTTCGGAAGTCTTTTAGTTTTTCTTTCATTAAGAAATCAACACCATACAAGGCAACTCGGCGGTAGTCACCGATAATACGGCCGCGGCCGTAAGCATCTGGAAGACCGGTAATAATCCCTGCTTTTCGGGCAAGTAGCATTTCTTCTGTATAAGCATCAAATACTCCTTGGTTATGCGTTTTACGATATTCAGTAAAAATTCGTTCAATCTCCGGATTTAATTGATATCCATAAGCTTCACATGACTGTTTCGCCATGCGGATACCACCAAATGGTTGGAGTGCGCGCTTAAATGGTTTATCTGTTTGCACGCCAACTACTTTTTCTAAATCTTTATTTAAATAGCCGGGTCCATGAGAAGTGATGGTAGATACAGTTTCCGTATCCATTTCAAGAACGCCGCCTTTTTCACGTTCTTGTTTGGTTAGATCCATTACTTGACTCCAAAGAATTTTGGTTGCTTCTGTAGCACCTGCTAAAAATGTTTCATCACCTTCGTATGGAGTATAATTTCTCTGGATAAAGTCCCGAATGTTCACTTCCTTAGTCCAAACACCTTTTGTAAAACCTTTCCATTGTTCCATATAGGTTCACCTCTTGTTTGAAATAAAAAATATATAACAGCATGAAGTTATATTTTACGTTTTGAGTATAACAGGCAAGGGGGTGAAAGGAGTGGGAGGTTTGTTAAGATATTGTGAAATGTTGATTTTTAGGGAGAGTTTATGAAGTTTCCTTGAACAAATTAAGAACGAAAAGTGAACCTGTTCTATAAAAATTTTTTTGATCTGTTACTTCTGTTGTATAAGAAGTAGTGATAATTACACGTAAAAAGTAGAAAGTCAAAAAAAAAAAAAACAGGAATTTACTCCTGTTTCTTTAGTTAACGATTATATCAGCAATCATTGGACCGTTATGTTCGCGATTGGAATGAGCCTCACAGATTAATCGGTAAGTGCCTTTTTTATTAATTTGTAGAGGAACAACAGTTTCTTCTCCCTTTTTAACGGTTCCTTTTATATCTGTTCCTTCAATGAAAAATGGATGCTCTTCACCATTAATGCCTGAAATATATAATCTTACTTTTTCTCCTTTATGAATGTTAATGGTTCCAGGGTCCCATCGATAAACTTCGATTTCCTCACCATTTTTTTTCTTTGATTTGTATTCTACTGTCACCATATGGATTTCGCGAATATTTTCGCTGGACTCTTGATTAAAAACAGCTGCATCACCTGCCTTTAACATAAACCAGGCAGAAACAGAGGCTAGCATAATTCCAGCTGCCAAGAAAAATAAAAAAGTTTCTTTCTTAAATACTAAAAACCTCACTTAATAACCTCCTCAGAAATTTGTCCTATTCAAACATATGCAGGAAAGGAGGTAAAACTTGTCTAATTTTTAAAATAAAAGTTAAGTTTAAAAGAATGGATGAATGTTAATAATTTATTGTTAAGAACAAAAGTATTACTTTGTTTTTTCATTGGAAAAGTTTATAGTAAACTCAGGAATGAAAAAATAGGTGGTAATTTTGTTGGCGATTAATAAGAAAAAAATCCTAAAAACAGTTAAATTTCTCTTCCCATTATTTTTGTTATTCTTAGCAACTTATGAAATCAAAAAATTTATTAGTCAAGTGGACTTACAGCTCCTTGAGAAAGAATTGGAAAAGCTGGATTTATGGATGTTGCTATTCGTTCTAGTAGTAACCTTTGCTGCTTTCTTGCCGATACTAAACTATGATGTTGCCTTAATTAAAATTCTGAAGGCTAGGGTTTCAAAAAAAGAATTATTAGAAAAGTCACTGATTGCAAATTCATTTTCGAATTTTATAGGGTTTGGCGGTTTGGTCGGTGCCATGTTCCGTACATATTTTTTTCATGAGCATGAACAGGATAAGCGAAAACTTATTACTGTGATTGCTTCTATTTCACTTTTTTATTTGACAGGAATGTCTGTCCTATCATGGATTGTTGCTATTGAATTCCCACAATTTCCTCTATTTACTGATTCAAGATGGATATATTTTGCTGTAATCGCCATTTGTTTGTACTTACCGCTTATTTTATTTATACAAAGAATGAATGCCAAAAAGGGACAATTTGCATTCATTCATGCTGTGGAAAGCTTAAAATTAATCATCATCTCATTCATTGAGTGGAGTGCCATCTTTTTTTCTATTTTCTTTTTAACAAAAATTTTGGATTTTGATGTGATGCTGTCGGATTTATTTCCTGTATATGTTGCGGCTGCTTGTGTAGGTATTATCAGTATGATACCCGGTGGGCTAGGCTCTTTTGATTTGGTTTTTATATGGGGGATGCAAGACTTACAAATATCTGATGAAAAAGTATTGATCCTTTTATTGTTTTATCGAATTGGTTACTATTTTGTTCCTTTTATAATTGGTTTCATTCTATTAATCAAGTATTATTGGAAAAGATGGAATAGTCATGGAATGATTTATCGATAGCCGTTATTCAAGGATTATGCCATGCCCTATTAACAGTACTTGTCTTCATATCAAGTATCATCCTAATCCTATCAGCTAGTATTCCAGGGATTATCTCTAGACTTAGGATGGCTCTCAAGAATGATTGTCATTGCCAATTATAAATATGTCTCATCAGCTATCCGTTACGGCAGGATTTTTATTATTGGGTTTATCTAGAGGGATTGAATACCGTGTGAAAAAGGCTTATGAGCTAACGATGATCGTTTTGATTTTGGCCGCAGTTTTTTCAATTTTTAAAGGACTTCAAAGTGGAGTAAAGGATAAGAATCTAGAAATGTTTAAAGAAAACGTTTTTTTTGGAAAAAATTCTTTGAAATGTCTGGAAATCTGTTAAAATAAAAAAGCATATTCTTATTAAGTTAGGGTGTTTTATTTGAAGAAAATTTTCATTATTTTAATAAGTTATTTATTGATTTTTATGGTTCAACCCAAAGTATCTGCTGAGGAAATACAACAGTTAAATATAAAAAGTGAAGCTGCAGCTCTCTTGGACACTGATACAAATGCCGTTCTATATACGAAAAATGCCGATGCAAAAATGTACCCAGCGAGTCTTACAAAAATTGCTACTGCTATTTATGCGATAGAGAAAGGTGATTTAAACAGTATTGCTGTTGTTAGTGCAAATGCAGTTCGACAAGATGGGACAAGAGTTTATTTAGTCGAAGGAGAACAGGTTCCTCTAAAAAAACTCATACAAGGGATGTTAATTAACTCAGGTAATGATGCGGCAGTAGCTATTGCAGAACATTTAGATGGCAGTGTGGAGAAATTTTCTGAGAATATAAATGAATATTTAAAAAAGAAAATCGGTGTCAACCATACTCATTTTACAAACCCTAGTGGTTTGTTTGATGAGAATCATTATACGACTGCGATGGATTTAGCTTTGATAACCAATTATGCGGTCAAAAATCCTGTATTTGCTGAAATATTTGGTGCAAAAGAACTTGTATGGACAGGTCAAGCATGGAATACGACCATAAAGTCTCATCATCTCATGGTAACAGGGGATTTTCCATATCCTGAAGTTACTGGTGGAAAAACAGGTTATACTTCATTGTCAAAACAAACTTTGGCAACTACCGCAGATAATGGGGAATTGAAATTAACGGCCGTCGTGTTAAAATCCGACCATAAACGGGATAAATATGACGATACTTCTGTTTTATTTGATTTTGGGTTTAAGGATTTCCAGCATACAACCTTGCCTAAAGGGCAGATATTTAAGAATGGCACAAAGGAATTTTATCCGGAAAAGGACGTCCTTATTACTGAAGGGATAAGTGGATCCACTAAAAAGGTAAACAGTGATGGAGTGCTTTCCGTTGTAGGAAACAATGGTCAAGTTATTCAGACTGTCCAATTAAAATTAAACGAACCTGAAACGGAAAATGTTGCAAAAATGGAAATGAAGTCAACCAAACAAAAACAAGATGTAAGTTTAAAGGATAAGTATTTGTTTATTGGCATCTTAATCTTTTTTATAGCAGCATTAGGTGTGGTTGTGGGACGGAAATGGACGAGAAAATTATAGCTTCCTAATAAGCCATGGAAGGGTTCACCTTTTCATGGCTTACTTTGTGCTATAGTTGTTGTGAATAGCATGAGAAATGAAATGAACACCATCGCACCAACTAATAACCAGGCTAATTTTAAGTTTCCTGTTTCCATCGCAATATATATAGCGGTAGGCGCTGTTTGTGTTTTTCCGGGGATGTTGCCAGCAAACATAAGAGTTGCACCAAATTCCCCCAGTGCTCTGGCAAAGCTGAGGATTAAACCAGTAATTATAGATTTGAATGAGAGTGGTAATGTAACGTGTAAAAACACATTAAGCTCTGTTGCTCCATCCACTCTGGCCGCTTCTTCAATATCTTTGTTAACTGATTGAAATCCTGTTTTGACCGTTTGGTACATAAGTGGAAAAGCTACAACTGTTGAAGCGATCACTGCTGCTAGTGGGGTGAATATAATCGAAGTCTCGAAAAAATTCTCAACAAAAGATCCAATTGGACTATTTCTCCCAAAAAAGAAAATGAGTAAAAACCCTATAACTGTTGGCGGCAGTACAATGGGCATTAATAATAAAGTTTCAAGTAACATTTTACCTTTGAAATTTTTATTTGCCATAATTCTTCCCAATATAACCCCAAATAACAATGAAATACCTGATGAGATGGAAGCAACTTTTAATGATAAAATTATGGGCGGCCAGAATTCATTATTCATTCATTTCAATCCTTTAATCCTAATATCCTTATCCATTATATCTAATGACTTCTCCTCATTAAATAGGAAAAAAGAAAAAAGACTAAAGAGTAGCCTTTAGTCTTTGAAGTGAGGAAGAGATTATTGTAGTTTGTTCTCTACTTGCTGACAAACTTCTTCGGCAGACAATCCGTTTGCATCAATGACCGAAGCTTTAGTAACAGAATCTTGCATACCCATAACATTTGAATCAAGGCCAGTTACAACACAGCAATCACAGTTTTGTGCGTCTGACTCTTGTTTTAATTCCACAACTTCATATCCTTTTTCACGTAGAGCTTGTTGAATATTTGTAAGTGACTGTTCTACTCCAATTCTTGCCATACAAACACCTCCTCATCTATTATCTTCCCAAAGTATGGCGTAAATATTCCGCATAAGATAGGATCCGCTTTCAAAAGCTATAGATGGAGGTGGCTTATATGGGTAAGAAAAATAAAAAGAAAGCAGACCCGTCTACTATAGGTCTTAATTCCCCACAAGTGGAAGGTCAAGGAACCACAACAATGGAAACGGGATCAAGAGTGGAACCTTCATCAAGAAGAAAAACGAAACGATGAAAGAAATATTAATAGTAGGAAGCAAAGGGTTTCGCCCTTTGGTTTGTATGTTAGACTTTATAAGTTAAAAAAATATGGGGCCATCAATGGTCATTAGTCGACCTATTGAATGGCCCCTTAAAGCACTGGTGTTTTCCTATTTTTCAGTTCAGGAGTATAAATTATTTATACATTTCTTCAACTTGTTTTTGAAGCTCTTCATTTTCTAGGTATTCATCATATGTCATTTGCTTATCAATCAATCCTTTAGGAGTGATTTCAAAAATACGATTAGCAATGGTTTGTATGAATTGATGATCATGAGATGAAAAAATCATTGACCCTTTAAAATTAATTAATCCGTTATTGAGAGCGGTAATTGATTCTAAATCTAAATGGTTTGTTGGTTCATCTAGTAGGAGGACATTGGCACCACTTAGCATCATTTTTGAAAGCATGCAACGAACTTTTTCTCCACCAGAAAGTACACTTGCTTTCTTTAGAACTTCTTCACCAGAAAATAACATTCTGCCTAAAAATCCTCGTAAAAAGCTTTCGCTGTCATCTTTTGGTGAAAACTGGCGGAGCCAATCAACGAGATTTAAATCGCAATTTTCAAAGTACTTAGAGTTATCTTTCGGGAAGTAGGCTTGGGAGGTGGTAATCCCCCACTTATACGTTCCACTGTCAGGCTCCATTTCGCCCATTAAAATTTTAAACAATGTAGTTTTAGCTAATTCATTTGTTCCGACAAGGGCAATTTTGTCCCCTTTATTCATAATAAAGCTCAAATTATCAAGAACTTTTACACCGTCGATTGTTTTTGTTAGTCCTTCGACCCTTAACAAATCGTTTCCAATTTCGCGATCGGGAGTAAAGTTTACATATGGATAGCGGCGGGAAGAAGGTTTAATATCCTCAAGCGTAATTTTCTCCAATAATTTTTTTCGTGAGGTTGCTTGCCTAGATTTGGACGCGTTTGCGCTAAATCGAGCAATAAAACTTTGTAATTCTTTGATTTTTTCTTCTTTCTTTTTATTAGCTTCTTGAGCCATTTTCAATGCCAATTGACTGGATTCGTACCAGAAATCATAGTTACCAACATAGATTTGAATTTTGCCAAAATCCAAATCGGCAATATGTGTACATACTTTATTAAGAAAATGACGGTCATGGGAAACAACGATAACTGTATTCTCAAAGTTGATTAAAAATTCTTCTAGCCATTGAATGGCTTTAATGTCTAAATGGTTGGTCGGCTCGTCCAATAATAAAACATCAGGTTGGCCAAATAATGCTTGAGCCAGTAAAACCTTCACTTTTTCAGCACCAGATAATTCTGCCATTTTCTTGTGGTGAAGTTCTTCACCAATTCCCAGACCTTTTAACAGGATGGCAGCTTCTGATTCTGCTTCCCAACCATTTAACTCAGCGAATTCAGCTTCAAGTTCTGCTGCTCTCATCCCATCTTCATCGGTGAAATTTTCCTTCATATAAATAGCATCTTTTTCTTGCATTACTTCATAAAGCCTTGTATGGCCCATAATAACTGTTTTTAATACTTCATGTTCTTCGTATTCAAAGTGATTTTGTTTTAATACAGCCAAACGTTCATTAGGTCCAAGCTGTACTGAACCTGTTTGAGGTTCAATTTCTCCTGCTAAAATTTTTAAAAAGGTAGATTTACCGGCACCATTTGCACCAATTAATCCATAGCAATTGCCTGGGGTAAATTTAATATTTACATCTTCAAATAATTTTCGGTCCCCATACCTTAGACTAACATTACTTACTGTGATCATATGAAAGGCATCCTCCAAAAAAACAAATTACTTTTAATTATAACATGAATCATTGAAAGAACGAACAGGACAAAAGAAAAAACAAATAAAAAAAATTTTGAAAAAGATTTTCCGTTTTCACACTTTATTCACATTTTTGATGTAAAATTAATTTAAGAAGGTGATAGATGTGGCGAAAAAACAACTTATTGAACTCGTAAATAAATTAAAAAAGGCAGGAATTAAAGTGAGTTTAACAAAACCGAAGTCCAATTACCATTTATCTTTGAAGCAAATCAATCAATATCCCAAATCCTGTACTAGATAGAGAAAGTAGTAATAAAAAAGCGATTAATCTCATGGACTAACCGCTTTTTCTTTTATTTAGTTCATTTTATCCTTTATTTTATTATAAACCTCTGTTTTATTAAAATCTTTTCCCATTGGAAATTTTGTGATAAAGTTATTGTTTTCATCCACCAAATAAGTGAATGTTGTATGAATAAATTGTCCATTTCCAGGGTCTTTATATTGAAACTGTAAAGATTCTGCAACCCTTCTAATTTTTTCATGATCCTTTTTAATATTTTCCTTTTCTCCGGTTAGGAATATCCAAGAATCACTGTTTTCTACCCCAAAAGCTTTCATATAATTTAATAATTTATCGGGTGTATCATTATAGGGATCAATTGTAATCGTAATAAATTTAATTTTATTGCCGAAATCACCAGATTTTATTAACTCATTTTTTAATTCGGCCATTTTAACTGTAGTGGTTGGGCAAACATCAGGACAGTTAGTGTAGATAAATTCAATTAATTTTAGTTTCGTCCGGTCATTTCCAAATGTATATGACTCTCCGTTCTGGTTAATTAATGTAACATCTCCCGGTATGGCCATGTTGGCATCTCGAATAAGAAAAAAAGTAATTCCAGCGGCTATTCCAAGAACCACAATAAGGCTACATATAATGTATATTTTTTTCATCTATTTCCCTCCTACCATTAATTTAAAGAAGTTTATTAAAAAAAGGTATGGATAATTTGTGAACATAAAGAAAACGAGGGTAGTTATACTAGTTTTTAAGGTTTTGGATGATCAGTACATATGTATCGTTCTAAAATGATTATTTATTTATGGATAAACCGCATTTTTCTTCACTACATATTTTCCAGACAGATTTATAAACAATTACAATTTATCCGTTAGTGAGGAAATTTTGGAAATGAATAACATCATTTTGGACATACTACCATTAAAAGGAGGCGGTTCCCATATTTTTTGGTAAACGAGGTAAAGATGAAGAACTGGAAACAATCCTAGTAGAAACAGAGGTATTCTCTTGCATGGATGAATCATGTATCGGCTGGATGAGGAAAGAGTTTGTTTCGGATGATTTACTATGCCCAATGTGTGGCAATGAAATGATTCAGGAAATACGAGAGCTTCCCAAAATATAGGAATTAAATATGAAGGAAAAAAAGGGGCTGTCCGGAAAGTGGTATTTCAGCCGAAATCTTTATAAAAGCAAAACCCAAGAATGCTGTTAAATCAACATTCTTGGGTTTTTAATTCGGGTTCATTTTTCTCTTAAATGGACTTTTTAGACAGCCCCTTTTTGCGTTATTCTGCCTTTTTTGAAAGACACCGGTCACATTCCATTAAATATGATTCAGCTTGTTCTTCTATATATTGACCACATTCTGGACATTGTTTTTTTGGTAATTGACGGAAAAATTCAACAGGACTCATTAACATTGTTTGTTCCTCCTTTATAATAATACAGATGAATAAATTTCAATTTGTTGTATAACAGGAGAAATAAAAAAATAATTTATTCATCCCTTTTTGATAGACAACGATCACATTCCATTAGGTAAGACTCAGCTTGTTCCTCCATATGCTGACCACATTCAGGGCAAACCTTTTTTGGTAATTGACGGAAAAATTCAACAGGACTCATTAACATAGTAATCGCTCCTCCTTTATTAGTACAGAATAATTATGGACTAATTGTTATAGTACAGTATAAACGAAAACAAGAAATTTGTGTAGTTTATTTTTAATAATATTTTTATTTTTTTTGAAATTGAGTCTTTTGACCTAAAATTCTTAAGACTGTACTTCTAGTAAAAGACATAATTATGATAAAGTATTAAGTACTTCACTATTGTATGATTTATTACAATCAGACTTGAAAATAGACCGATCTGGGGGAATGCTTGTTAATGAATGAAGTTTCGGTTGGTTATTATCCCTTAATTATCATAGTTTCAACAGGGTTAACTATGATTTTTCTATATTTTTTATTAAATATGTTCACATTCACAAAATAATTTGCTGAGAATAAACGACTTCTTTTCCTTGGTAGTAAACGACCAGCCACATCTAATATGAATCTAAAGGATATTAAAAAGGCGCTTGATGCTTCGACAATTGTGGCAGTTATTGATTCGACTGGAACCATTACTTATGTAAATGAAAATTTTGAGGAAATTTCCCAGTACTCAAAAGAAGAAATTGTTGGTAGGAATCATCACTTATTGGATTCTAGGTATCATTCGAAAGAGTACTTTCAAAATATATGGAGTACAATTCAATCTGGAGAGATATGGAGAGGGGAAATCTGCAACAAAGGATGGTTCTTTTTATTGGGTAGATACAACCATCGTTCCATTTTTAGATAAACAAAAGAAACCTGTTAAATTTATTGCCATTCTCTCGGATATTACGAAGAGAAAAATAGCGGAACAAAGTTTGCGGGAATCGATCAAGGAAGTTCAAGATATCACTTTTGCCCTTAATCAATCATCAATCGTTGCCATAACGGATGAAAAAGGAATAATAACCTTTGTGAACGAGAAGTTTTGTGAAATCTCAAAATACGAAAAAGAAGAGTTAATGGGCCAAGATCACAGGTTGTTAAACTCTGGGTACCATCCGAAAGAGTTTTTTAAAGAATTATGGAAAACGATTGGTGGAGGTAAAGTGTGGAAAGGGGAGATCTGAAACAAGGCAAAAGACGGAACTTATTATTGGGTAGATACAACCATTGTTCCATTCTTAAATGATAAAGGAATACCATACCAGTATCTTTCGATTCGTAATGATATAACAGAACGAAAAAAACAAGAGGAACTGCTCCATCGTCAAGATAAATTGGCTGCCGTTGGTCAGCTGGCAGCAGGGGTGGCTCATGAAATTAGAAATCCGTTAACTTCCATGAAAGGGTACGCAGAATTTTTACAATTAGATGAAAAAGAACCTGAACGAATGGAATTTTTAAATATCATACTTGATGAAATTGAGAGGGTTAACACCATTGTGGAAGACTTTATGGTATTGGCAAAACCAAAGGATGTGGAATTGGAAGAAAAGAACATAGTCTCTATCATCAAAAATGTGGTGTCTTTACTTGAATTTGAAGCAAGGAAAAACCATATTTGTATTCATTTAGACTATGATCAAGATATCATTCAAATACTATGTGATGAAAATCGCTTAAAACAAGTATTTTTGAATATAATGAAAAACGGAATTGAAGCAATGCCAAGTGGTGGAGATCTCCATGTTAGAATGAGAATCCATGAAAACAATGTCCACATTTCGATCGAAGATAAAGGTGTTGGAATACCAAAGGACAAACTGAAAAAATTAGGAGAGCCTTTCTTTACTACTAAAAAAAATGGTAATGGGCTTGGATTAATGATTAGCTTTTAAATTATTGAAAATCATAATGGTAAAGTTTTTGTTGAGAGTGAACCGAATAAAGGAACAACTTTTAGTATATTTTTGCCCACAGGATCAACTTAAAGTTTGGGGGTTAGCTTTTTTGAGTAATTAAAAAAATAAAGTAAACGCATATTAGTAAAGTCGTTGATTTTAAAAATATGTAGTATGATGGGAAAATGGTGAAGACTTATTTAGAAATGTGTTAGGGGTTTCATCATATTAAATAGCCGTCCTACTCAGAGGATGGCTTTTCCTTTCTTTGGTTTACTATAAAGTCAACATGAATAAATTTTCCGCACTTTAGTTAATAACACTCAATGGGAAATATTTTTAATCCTAGCGGAATAGATTGTTAGACTATAAGATTTCCATTGATTGATAGTATACTATGGACCAGCGACGAATTTACATATATTAATTGAATTATATTAGTTATTTTCTTAAATCAATATTCCCCATTAAAAAAAACTTTATAATTGAGAGAGAGATGAAAAGCAGGTATTTCTTGTTTTTATTTGTTATATCCGGCTTCTATCAAAAGAAAAATAGCAGTAATGATATGTAAAATCATACCTACAATTGGGATTACTCCGACGACAGAAGTAACTATACCTAATATAGGACCAGTTTTTACCTTTCCTTCTTTATTGGAGTAAATTAAGGTAATGATGTGTAAGACTAACATAATAACCAATGGAACCCATTGCCATAATGTGATAAAAAGGCCTCCGATTATAGGAATACCTAAAAAGGCTTCTAAACCCCCTGTTACCCATTTCAAATTACGACTCACCATAATAAAACATCCCCCCTAACAGAATATGGTAAAATCATAATAGATAATTTTAATTAGGTCAATTTATCTGAGAAAAAATTATTATTATTTATCAAAAAGATTATTACCTTTACTAGATATTAAAATAACTAGATAGTAAGAAAATATTCTCTAGTTTGTATTTTTATGGTTAATTTGAAGGTGGAAAGGGAGAAAATGTTTTAAAATAAACCTCCTAAAATATTTTATTTACGGAAATCCGTAAATTAATGTTAATCCCCTTGCCAATTGAAATAAAAGTATTGAAATAAATGGCATATAATGAAACAAGCCGGAATTTTATCCGGCTTGTTTGACGATTACTTTTGCAGTAGTTGCTTTTCTTTGGTAATAATACCAGTTTAATCCAATGGAGATTACATAAAAGGCAATGAAGAAATAGAATGCAGTTACATAGGAACCAGTTGTATTGACAGACCATCCAAATAATTTTGGTATTAAGAAAGAACCATATGCAGCAAATGCAGCCGTGAAACCAATAACTGGTGCAGCCTCTTTTGGAATAAAGATGCTTGGTATCATTTGAAATGTTGATCCAGAACCAATTCCACTGGCTATAAATAAAACTAAGAATAAAACTAAGAAACCAGCAAACTGTTTTGCATTTAAGAAGTAAATGACACCAAATACGCCAATTGCCATAGTGACTAATACATAGGCAGTTACTTTTGCACCGCCAAATTTATCAGATATCCATCCACCAATAGGTCTGGCTGCAGCTCCAACTAAGGCACCAAGAAAGGCAAGTGAAACGTATTCTGGAAATTGAGATCTTAATAATAAAGGGAATGCTGCAGAATAGCCAATAAAAGAACCAAAAGTTGCTATATATAGAATTGTCATAATCCAAGTATGTTTGCGTTTCACGATGACAAATTGATCTTTTACGGATTGCTTTGCTCCGGGAACATTATCCATTTTAAACATTGCAAGTAATGTCATAATTACGATCGGGATAACCCAAATAAAGGCAGCATTTTGTAACCAAACCTCTTGCCCATTTGCTAATACTTGTTTATCACCAATCAACGCAAATGCACCAGATGAGATAACTAATGGTGTAACGAATTGTACAACAGAAACCCCCATATTTCCTAAACCGCCATTAATACCAAGTGCCGTTCCTTTTTCTTTTTTCGGAAATAAAAAGCTAATATTGGCACTGGAAGAAGAGAAATTACCTCCACCTAAGCCACATAAGGCAGCGAGTAACAGCATGACAGAATAGGGGGTGTTAGGGTTTTGAACGGCTATTCCGATCCCAACTGCTGGAATGGCTAATATTGCTGTAGAGATTACAGTCCAGTTTTTACCTCCAATTGAACCTACAGCAAAAGTATAAACAAATCGAAGGGTTGCACCCACTAAACCAGGTACTGCCGCAAGGGTCAATAATTGTGCCTCTGTAAAATTGAACCCAATATCATTTAGTCGAACAGCAACAACAGACCAAATTTGCCAAACAATAAAAGCAAGCATTAATGATGGAACAGAGATCCAAAGATTACGTCTTGCATGTTTTTTACCTTCCGTATTCCAGAATTTTTCGTCCTCTGGGTTCCAATATGTTATTCGCGGCATATTGTTTCCTCCTAATATACATCTTTGAATAATGAATTGTTCGTTGTTGATTACACTGATAATATAAATGAGATGGTTGGGATTTTTTTGTGATAAACGTCACAAAAAAGGTGAAGGATTTGTGAACTCATGGAGTTTGACAAAAAGTTGTAATAATTTGTTATAACATCGAGTAGGAGGGGGTGATTAACCCCCGTCCTCTCACACCACCGTACGTACGGTTCCGTATACGGCGGTTCAATCAAGATAAATGACGCAAGAATTCATAACGTTTCTGTAGACTTTTAAGCCCTTGGTTACTCCAATAGGAGTTTCCAAGGGTTCTGTGTAATATGGGACTTTTTGAGATTCGCCAATAACCTTTACGACTGTTCCCCCATTCATAAGCTTTCCATTCA
>NZ_JAAFZF010000013.1:0-59832 GCF_010614825.1 Neobacillus sedimentimangrovi | reverse complement strand
TGAATGGAAAGCTTATGAATGGGGGAACAGTCGTAAAGGTTATTGGCGAATCTCAAAAAGTCCCATATTACACAGAACCCTTGGAAACTCCTATTGGAGTAACCAAGGGCTTAAAAGTCTACAGAAACGTTATGAATTCTTGCGTCATTTATCTTGATTGAACCGCCGTATACGGAACCGTACGTACGGTGGTGTGAGAGGACGGGGGTTAATCACCCCCTCCTACTCGATTGTTATTTCAATGCTTTTTCTTCTTCTGCTTTTTTCTTGAAATATTCTTCAGCTAACTTGTCAATTTCTTTTTTTAATTCTTCAACCATTTCGGATTCAGGGACTTTACGGACAATTTTCCCTTTTCTAAATAGCAGTCCTTCCCCACGAGCACCAGCAATCCCAATATCCGCTTCACGGGCTTCACCAGGTCCATTAACTGCACAGCCAAGGACAGAAACCTTTATTGGAGCTTTAATATTTTGTATATATTCTTCAACCTCATTTGCAATCTTAATGAGGTCAATTTCAATACGGCCACAAGTTGGACAGGATATTAAGGTAGCAGCATTGGAAGAAAGACCAAATACTTTTAACAGTTCTCGGGCAACTTTTACTTCTTCCACAGGGTCGGCACTTAATGAGATCCGAAGAGTATTTCCTATTCCCTTACTAATTATTGCTCCAAGTCCTGCCGCACTTTTTACGGTTCCGGAAAATAATGTACCAGACTCTGTAATTCCTAAATGTAAAGGATAGTCAAAAGTGCGAGCGGCTTTTTCATATGCCTCAATGGCAAGATTCACATCTGATGCTTTCATTGAAACAATAATATCGTGGAAATCTAAATCCTCAAGAATTTTGATATGATGAAGTGCGCTTTCAACCATACCATCAGAGGTAGGATAACCATATTTATCAAGAATTTTCTTTTCTAAAGAACCAGCATTAACTCCAATTCGAATCGGTATTCCTTTTTCTTTAGCAGCTTTTACAACTGCTTCAACCTTTTCTCTTTTTCCAATATTACCTGGGTTAATTCGGATTTTATCAGCTCCGCCTTCAATAGCTTTAAGAGCCAGTCTATAATCAAAGTGTATATCAACAACTAGAGGAATATTAATTCTTTTCTTAATTTCTGGGATGGCATTAGCTGCTCGTTCATCTGGACAAGCAACACGGACAATTTGGCAACCTGCTTCTTCTAGTCGTTTTATTTCTGCAACAGTTGCTTCTACATCATGTGTTTTTGTTGTTGTCATACTTTGTATAATTAATTCGTTGTTTCCGCCAATTGTTAAATTACCAACTTTAACAGGACGGGTTTTTGTTCGATGTATTATTTCACTCACGTGGAATTCTCTCCTTTAATGGATTGAAAAATATGGGTTAAAAGCAATACGACTTAATTGTATCAGTCCAGTTGTGATTTTGACAAGAATAAGGGTTAGCCTCATTATTTTGAGTAATCGGGAAAATGATATGTAGAGCCAATTTGAATTTCTTCTGGTTTTATTCCGGGATTTAACTGCTGAAAGTCTTTAATTAAATCAGAAATAGGGATTGGAAGAGGTTGATTTAAATGATGTTCCACGATTGTAATCACCGTTTCACCTGGATTCACTTTTGCTTGAAAAGAAGGTATGTCCGATTTAGGTTCTTTAGTATCCTCTATAGTTGATTCCACCGTTGTTTTCGAGACGGAAGGGATGGTTCCAACTGTCAGGTCAATAAAAATAACATATATAGTAAGGATTACTAAAATCAAACCTACTAACTTCTTCATCGGATAAGCCCCCTATTCTTAAAGATAGTTCATACGTATGCTTGTCCAACTATATGTAGAACAAAAAAAAGCAACGAACATCTTGAAAAGATGATCAGTTGCTTTGATTCTGTCTCGGTATTTCATTAATAGCTAATAATAACACGATTAAAACAACAATCCAATTAATAACGAAACCATTTGGTACTGTTGTTTTTAGTGCAGCCATGATCGTAAAAAATAGTGTTGGCAAGGTTTCACTGTAAGTAGCCATTCTCCAAAGGTGAGAATAATTGAGTTTTCTACCTAAAATGTTCGCTAATGCCAAGCCAATTAAAGCAACAATAGATATCTCAATAAACATGGATACAATTGCCATTAAATACATGATTACTCCCGTTAAGGGAATGATTATATTTTTTAGGCTTATGATATTGGTAATAAAATCATTAACTCCATCTTTTGATAATTCAAGACCCGGCATCATGGAATAGGAAGAAGTTTTCGTTTGCCCCCCTGCTGAAATAACAAATTCATCTTTTAAAAGTCCGATTGCATCTCCTTCATTGGCAATATCCGCATCGGAAATGGCTCCTGTTGGGTCCAGTACGAATGTCAATGAATTTTCTTTGATAATGACCGGTACTTCCGTGTCCGCAGTTAGTTCACCATTGCTTATAGAAAAGTCAGGTGTTTTATTCATGTATGTTTTCGTCATTTCAAGTCCTGTAGTAAATGCTGAACTAAAATAAATAATGGAAGGAATAATTGAAATGAGAGTTAATAGGAAGACATAAATAATGGTTTTTCCGATCCCTTGTAAACGAAATAAAGCAATATCCTTTGGAGAATAAATACTTTTAATAAATTGTTTAAAAATATTCATAGCAAACCACCTTCAAATAGTATTCATCACTCTATTGTATCTATTGAAGCAGTTCTGCACAAGAATCATTCATAGTTCTTTGGAATAGGTGTCCTATTTTGTACAATAAATAGATGAAGTCCCCATGCTTCCTTGGTATAATAAATAGGATTTTGAGGGATTTTATATTTGTTTAATGGGAGCATTTTATTTGATATCGATTACCGGTCTTTGGTAATCTTAAGAAGAAGCTTTAGAATTTTCTAAAACTCCAAAGGGGTTTTTAGCTACTAAAGCTGTGATTAAAATAATACATAGGAGGAATTTTTCATGGCTTTTGAATTACCAAAATTACCTTATGCAGAAGATGCTCTTGAACCACATTTTGACAAAGAAACAATGAATATTCACCACACAAGACACCATAACACATATGTTACTAATTTAAACAACGCACTTGCTGGCAATGAAGAATTGCTTTCCAAAACTGTGGAAGAATTAATTTCTAATTTGGATGCAGTGCCTGAAGCAATTCGTACTGCAGTTCGTAATAATGGTGGTGGCCATGCGAACCATTCATTGTTCTGGCAAATTCTTTCTCCTAACGGAGGCGGTGAACCAACAGGTGAATTAGCTGAAGCCATTAATAATAAATTTGGTAGCTTTGAAAAATTTAAAGAAGAGTTTACAAAAGCCGCTACTACTCGCTTCGGCTCTGGCTGGGCTTGGTTATCTGTAAACAATGGTGAGTTAGAGATTTCCAGCACGCCAAATCAAGATTCTCCATTAATGGAAGGTAAAACTCCAATTCTTGGTTTGGATGTATGGGAGCATGCATACTATTTAAAATATCAAAACAAACGTCCAGATTACATTGCTGCATTCTGGAATGTAGTTAATTGGGATGAAGTGGCTAAGCGTTACAGCGCTGCAAAATAATTATTAAATTTAAACAAATAAAGGCTGCCTCAAAAGGTCTATTAAAGGACTTTTTTGGGATCAGCCTTTTTTCTTTAGTTTTTTATTAAATAGGTAGAAGATCACTCCTTCACTTTTTTTATTTTTGAATAACACAAAGTTAAACAACAAGGTTGTACTAAAAGTTATACTTTGTGGATACCCTCTTTTATTTCCTCTAAAATTGAATAAGAACTCTTCTCTTGTTGAAGACTACTTTTTAAGAAAAAGGGGAGTTCTTTATGGCGAAAAAATTTAAGTTTTTAGGGGACGTTGAAATTACAAAGGATTTAACATTATTGTTGATCATTGGCGGTTTATACTCTTTGAGTGTGGCCCTTTCTAACACATTTGTTAACATCTATTTATGGAAACAAACGGGTGAATTTACTGATCTTGCGCTTTATAACCTATCGATTGTTGTCCTGCAACCGTTAACGTTTATTTTAGCAGGACGCTGGGCTAAAAAAATCGATAGGGTGATTGTATTAAGGATTGGAGTCATATTTTTGGCTCTGTTTTACGCTGCTGTCCTCATAACTGGAACGAATGCCTCATCCTATTTACTCCTCCTAGGAAGTTTATTGGGAATTGGCTATGGTTTTTATTGGCTTGCCTATAATGTCCTAACTTTTGAAATAACGGAGCCAGAGACAAGAGATTTTTTTAATGGATTTTTAGGGATTCTTTCTTCTTTTGGAGGAATGATTGGCCCAATTGCTGCTGGCATTATTATTACAAAATTTGAAAAATTTACTGGTTATACAATTATCTTCGGTTTATCACTTGGATTATTTGCTCTTGCCGTATTGTTAAGCTTTTCGTTAAAGCGAAGGCCTGCAAAAGGAAAGTATTGTTTTAAGAGAATTATTGAAGAAAGAAAACAAAATGAAAATTGGCGTCTTGTGACAAATGCTCATTTTTTTCAAGGGCTTAGAGAAGGAACGTTTTTGTTTGTTATTTCTGTATTTGTATATATTGCAACAGGTAGTGAAATGGCTTTAGGAACCTTTGGATTATTAAATTCAGGAATATCGTTCATCGCTTATTATTTTGCTTCAAGATATATTAAGAAATCTTTTCGAAAAAAAGCCATTCTTATCGGCGGGATCTTACTTTACGCTGCTGTTTTGTTAATTGTTTGGGATGTCAGTTATGTTAAACTGTTAATTTATGCTGGAACAATTGCTATTGCCTACCCGCTCCTACTCGTCCCATATAATTCAACAACATATGATGTAATTGGGATTGGTTGGAAAGCTGCTGAAATGAGAATAGAATATATTGTTGTCCGGGAAATATTTTTAAATTCAGGAAGGATTGTTTCGATCCTCGCCTTTTTAGCGGCAGTTACATTATTTAATGAGGAAAAAAGTATACCGATCCTATTATTGCTACTTGGTGCTGGACATACATTGATATATTTATTTATAAAAAGAGTGCAGTTGCCAGTTACATAATGCGATGTGCATTTTTGCTCATCGCATTTTTCTATGTAGATTTAGGGAGTTCAAGTTTTGTGATACTGGCAAGAGTTCCTCGTGGAAAAAATCATCTTATTCCTTTAAAATAGAAAAGGTTAAGTGTAGGGGAAGGTGGATTTTACCATGAATCGAAATAAAAAGAAGAAGCCACAGCTTCCGTTTCGGCTAAATATGTTATTTTTTATTGTGTTCTTATTATTTTCAATTCTCATTTTACGTCTGGGAGAACTACAGATTGTATTTGGCGAGGATTTTAAACGTGAGATTGAAAGGACAGAGGATATTACGGTAAGTAACCCTGTACCGCGAGGAAAAATCATTGACAGAAACGGCAATGTTATCGTAGATAATACTCCTTTAAACGCGATTATTTATACAAAATCAAAAGATACAACGAAAAAAGAAATGCTTGATACAGCAAAAAAATTAGCAAAATTGATTGATAAAGATATATCCAAAGTTCGTGAACGTGATAAAAAAGACCTTTGGATCACTCTCTATCCAGAAGAGGCAAAAGCTAAAATTAAGGACAAAGAGTGGGCTTTATTCAAAGAGAAAAAATTGGATGATAAAGATATATATAAGCTGCAACTCGAAAGAATTAATGATAAGGATTTAGCCAGATTAACCCATGACGACCTGGAAACATGGGCCATTTATATGGCTTTTAATAGTGGTTATGCATTAACCCCACAGATTGTAAAAAATAAAGATGTCACTCCAGAGGAATTTGCAGCAGTTAGTGAAAATTTGGAGAATCTTCCAGGTGTTGATACAACAACGGATTGGGAACGGGAATACGTGTTTGGTAAAACGTTAAAGTCTATCCTTGGGGATGTGTCTTCATCAGAATCAGGCTTACCAAAGGAGCAGCTTGATAAATATCTGGCACGTGATTATAGTCGAAATGATCGGGTTGGAAAAAGTTATCTTGAATTAAAATATGAAGATGTCCTGCGTGGAGAAAAGGCTAAGGTAAAAAACATTACAGATAAATCAGGAAAAGTATTATCTACTGAGGTTATTTCAGAAGGTAAGAGAGGAAAAGATCTTGTCTTAACTATTGATATGGAGCTACAGTCCCAGGTTGAAAAAATTATTGAGGAAGAAATGTGGAATGCGAAAAAAAGCTCCAATACCGGTCTCTTAGACCGAGCATTTGTTGTTTTAATGGATCCTCGAACAGGTGAAATCCTGTCACTGGCGGGCAGACAATTGGTCAAGGATAAAGAAACAGGAAAACTTGAAATGAAAGACTATGCCCAAGGTACTTTTACCAGCTCCTATAACGTCGGTTCTGTTGTTAAAGGTGCAACCATTTTGGCAGGATACCATTCTGGTGCCATAACGCCAGGAACAGTTTTATTGGATGAACCATTAAGAATAGCGGGTACACCTGTCAAATCTTCATGGAAAACGTTTGGCTCCATCAATGATTTAAGGGCTTTACAGGTATCATCTAACGTTTATATGTGGAAAACAGTGATTAAAATGGCTGGTGGACAATATATCCCTAATAAAGGGCTTCCTATTGATTATTCAGCATTTGACACACTAAGAAAATACTATAGTCAATTTGGACTTGGTATTCGAACTGGAATTGATCTTCCGAATGAAATGTCAGGTTTCCCAGGTTCAGCAAAGACTCCTGGTTTGCTTTTGGACTTGGCTATCGGCCAGTATGACACATATACACCAATTCAGGTTGCTCAATATGTTTCAACAATTGCAAATGGCGGTTATCGGGTTCAGCCACATATTGTAAAGGAAATTCGAGAACCGTTAATGGAAAATAATGAATTAGGACCTATTATTGAAGAAATTCAGCCAAAGGTTTTAAATCGTATTGATATGAAAGAGGAATGGATTAAGCGGGTACAAGAAGGATTCCGTATGGTAATGCAAGTTGGTGACGGTACAGGTGTGGGTCACTGGAAAAGCGCCTCTTATAATCCTGCAGGAAAAACGGGGACTGCTGAAGCTTTTTACGATGGTTCTGATAAATCAAAACGTGGAACAGAAGTGACGAACTTAAGTCTTGTTGCCTATGCACCATATGATAATCCGGAAATAGCAATGGCTGTAGTTGTCCCGTGGGCCTACCAGGGGCATAGCGGACCAAGTATCAATCACTTAATAGGCCGTCGTGTAATGGATGCTTATTTTGAATTAAAAAAGGGTGGCGAAAATACAACTGAAACTTCTACTGCGAATTAGAAGAGCTCAAATTTATAACAATATATACTAGTCCATTGTTAATATGCAAAACTTGTCTCAATTATGAGGCAAGTTTTTTTGTACTAAAAACATGAGAAATTTATCTTTTCGAATAGAAATTTACAAATTTTCAACATCCATTTACAAATGTTTAACACTAATTTCAAACCAGGTTAACAGTAATACTTTATTCTTAGTCTTGTAGGCCATATATGCCAACAAATAAAACGGAACTTTTAGGGGGAATTAAGGAATGAAAAGCTTTAAGAAATTAGCACTAACAGCCATGATGAGCGGAGTGCTAGCATTCACCACAGCCTGCAATGCACAAGAAACACAGAATAATAATGGTAAAAAAGTAGATGAAGAAGCAAAGCAGCTGCAAGGTGAAATTAAAATAGATGGTTCTTCCACAGTATTCCCAATTATGGAGGCAGTTGTTGAAGAGTATGGAATGGAGCAACCTGGCGTGAAGGTGTCTGTGGCATCTTCTGGGACAGGCGGAGGATTTGAAGCATTTATTACTGGTGAAACAGACCTAAGCAACGCTTCCAGGCCAATTAAAGATGAAGAAAAAGCCAAACTTGAAGAAAAAGGCATAGATTATACTGAATTAAAATTAGCATTTGACGGGCTTACTGTTGTTGTAAATAAAGAGAATGATTGGGTAGATTACCTTACGATCGACGAATTAAAGAAAATTTGGGTTGAAGATGGTACTGTGAAGAAGTGGTCTGACATTCGACCAGAATGGCCGGATGAGGAAATCAAGCTTTTCTCTCCTGGAACAGATTCTGGAACATACGATTATTTTGATGAAGTAGTTCTGGAAGGGCAACCATTAGCAGAAAAAGCAGCTCTTTCTGAAGATGATAATATTTTAGTTCAAGGCGTTAAAGGAGAAAAGAATGCGATTGGTTACTTTGGTTACGCTTATTATTTAGAAAATAAAAATAATCTAAAGGTGGTACCGATTGATGGAGGAAATGGTCCGGTTGAGCCAAATAATAAAACCATTGAATCTGGTGAATATGCACCACTTTCACGCCCATTATTCACCTATGTGAAAAACTCAGCAATTAAAGACAAAGAAGAGGTTTATCATTTTGTAAAATTTGTTTTAGAAAATGTCGCAGACTTATCTGAGGATGTGGGCTACGTGAAATTGCCTAAAGATGAATACAATAAACAGCTAGAAACATTAGAGGGGCTAAAATAATAAGTTGGAGTTCATACCCGATACAATATGAGAGGCCAATTTGAGCTTCTCATATTGTTATGTAATCGAAAGGGGTTATTGAATTGGCTAATCAAAATGTGAATTCTCTTTCCATCCAGAAATTAATTGAAGAGAAAAAAAAGCAAAATGCTGCTGGCATTATTGAAAAAATCATACCAATAGTTTTATTATCGGCAGCAGTGGTATCTGTATTAACAACAATTGGGATCGTTTTAACCTTAATTTTTGAAACAATCACATTCTTTCAATCGGTTTCGATTCTGGAATTTTTAACGACAAAAAAATGGTATCCATTTTCTGAGAATGAAGGGGCTTTTGGCATCCTTCCCTTGGTTTTAGGAACATTGAAGGTTACTTTTATTGCAATAATTGTAGCAATTCCAATTGGATTGACATCCGCTATCTATTTAAGTGAGTATGCTTCCGAACGTACTCGCAGGATAATTAAACCAATATTGGAAGTGTTGGCCGGAATTCCAACGATCGTTTATGGTTTTTTTGCCCTTACATTTGTAACTCCATTATTAAGGGAAATCATACCTGGGCTTGAATTATTTAATGCGTTGAGCCCGGGAATTGTTATTGGAATTATGATTACACCAATGATTGCGTCACTTTCTGAAGATGCGTTAGTCTCCGTCCCAAATTCTATGCGTGAAGGAGCTTTTGCTCTTGGATCGACAAAATTTGAAGTAGCTTTAAAAGTGGTTCTTCCGGCTGCGATCTCTGGCATTATTTCTTCAATTGTATTGGCCATTTCCCGTGCAATTGGTGAAACAATGATCGTAGCGATAGCTGGAGGATCTACACCAAACGTTGATTGGAATGTAACAAACTCGATCCAAACGATGACTGCTTATATTGTACAAGTTAGTCAAGGGGATGCTGGTTATGGGACGACTATTTATTACAGCATCTATGCTGTCGGGATGACACTTTTTATTTTTACACTAATTATGAACTTGATTGCTCAATATATCTCTCGCCGGTTTAGGGAGGAATATGAATGAATTTTATTGATCATGAATCACTATTTGCACGAATGAAAGCAAGATTAAAAGTTAACCTATTTGCTAAAATCCTATTTTTTGCTGCAATGATGTTCGGATTATTCATTTTAGGAGTACTATTATATCGAATTTTTTCACAGGGGATAGGTTACTTAGATTTACAGTTTTTACAAAGTCTTCCCTCTAGGAAGCCAGAGCAAGCAGGTGTATATACAGCCTTGATTGGCTCAGTTTTGTTAATGGCAGTTGTAGCACCTGTTTCGTTATTGTTGGGGGTAGCGACAGCCATTTATCTAGAAGAATATGCAAAGGACAATCGTTTCACTGCATTTATTAAAGTAAATATATCAAATTTGGCAGGTGTGCCATCCATTGTTTTCGGTTTACTGGGACTAACCGTTTTTGTTCGTGCTTTAGCATTAGGGACAAGTGTCCTTGCAGCCGGTCTTACAATGAGTTTGCTAGTTTTACCTATTATTATTGTTGCGGCTCAGGAAGCACTAAGAGCTGTACCTGTTTCATTAAGGGAAGCATCCTATGCTATGGGGGCTACTAAATGGCAAACGATTGTAAGAATTGTGCTTCCTGCATCAATATCTGGAATCTTGACAGGAGGGATATTGGCCTTATCCCGTGCAATTGGTGAAACGGCACCACTGGTCGTACTTGGATTACCATTATTTCTTGCCTATTTACCCAAATCTATTTTTGATATGTTTACTGTTTTACCAATGCAAATTTATAACTGGACCGGCCGTCCGCAAGAAGAATTTCATTCACTTGCGGCAGCAGGAATTATTGTGTTACTGATCCTTTTATTGTTTATGAATTCCCTAGCGGTATTAATAAGAAATAAATTTCAAAAGCGATATTAATTTTTATTCAACAAGGAGGCCGTTATATGACGATCACTCTGGTTTCTCCACAGATAGAAGTGAGGAAAATGGATTCCACACAAGAAAAAAATATTGTGTATCAAACAAGTCAATTAAATTTATGGTATGGTGAAAAACATGCTCTAAAAAATATCAATCTAGATATTTTGGAAAATGAAGTAACAGCCATAATTGGGCCATCCGGCTGTGGGAAATCGACATATATAAAAACATTGAATCGAATGATTGAATTAGTTCCAGGTGTGAAAACTACTGGTGAAATTCTTTACCGTAACAGAAATATCCTTGATCGATCTTATCAAGTTGAAGAACTGCGTACAAAGGTTGGAATGGTATTTCAAAAACCTAATCCATTTCCAAAATCCATATATGAAAACGTGGCTTATGGACCCAAAATTCATGGTATTCGTGATAAAAAAGTATTGGAGCAAATCGTTGAAAAGAGCTTAAGAAACGCGGCTCTTTGGGATGAGGTAAAAGATCGTTTAAATCATCATGCGTATAGTTTATCTGGTGGACAGCAGCAACGTCTATGCATTGCCCGCTGTCTTGCGATTGAACCGGATGTCATTTTAATGGATGAACCAACTTCGGCTCTCGATCCAATTTCCACCTTAAAAGTAGAAGAGCTTGTCATGGAATTAAAGAAGGAATATAGCATTATCATTGTAACTCATAACATGCAGCAAGCTGCCCGTATTTCAAATAAAACAGCTTTCTTTTTAAATGGAGAAGTCATTGAATTTGCCCCAACAAGTAAAATATTTTCCAATCCTAAGGATAAGAGAACAGAAGATTATATTACAGGGAGATTTGGATAATGGGGTGAGGGTATGTCTATACGATCTCATTTTGACAAAAATTTAGCCCAATTAAAACAAATGTTAGTAGATATGGCTTCCCAGTCCGAAAATGCGATTAAAGAGGCTATGTTCTCATTTTTTAATCAGGATATGAAAAAGGCAAAACAGGTCATTGCCCGTGATTATGAAATTGATGAAATGGAACAGGAAATTCATAATAAAGCACTTCAGCTCATAACCAGAGAATCTCCTGTGGCTAAAGATCTTCGCAAAATTAATGTTGCCATCAAAGTTTCTTCTGAAATCGAGCGTATTGGGGATATGGCGGTAAATATTGCAAAATCGGTCATTCAGATCGGGAAGGAAAAGCCTGTAAAAGAATTTGGGGATATTCTGAAGATGATGGAATTATCTTTAGATATGGTTAGGGATGCTTTAACAGCCTATTATACGGAAGATATTAGCATTGCCTATCAATGTGCTGAAAAGGATGATGAGGTTGATCAAACATTTGGGAAATTAGTTCAGAAGTTCCTTAGTTATACTCCACAAGACCCAAACGGGATGAATCAGATCATTCAATTAGCTTTTGTGTGCAGATTCATTGAAAGAATTGCTGACCATTCCACGAATATTGCTGAAAATGTTATTTTTCTTGAGACTGGTGAACGAAAAAATTTAAATGCTTAGACAATTTTTTTCAGAAAATGATCCACTTTGGATCATCTTTTTTTTCGTATCATGGCAATTGTCGATTTCTGTAATAAATAATTTGATATAAGTGACTTTAAAAAATTTATTTGTAGTTAAACAATGATGCTATCGTAATTAGCAAAATCCGACAATTTGCGTTTATTGTGAACATCATAATCTGATGGTACGATTAAATTAATAGTTAATGGAATAATTTGTTCTTTATAGCATATACTGATTGTTTGCAGAATGGGAGGAAGTTATGATCCAAGAAATGCCAATAAAGGGTGAACTGAAGGCGAAACTGGTAACACCGCAAAAAATGTTTCTCTACTGGGATGCTTCGGACATTCCAAAAAAGATTATTCAATCATTTTTTCATTTAAATTTCGATAAGTTAGTTCCTATTGTAAGGATTTATGATGTAACCGAAATTATTTTTAACGGAAAAAATGCTCATCATTTTTATGAGGTTTCCATTTCTTATCAACAAGGATTTTGGTTTATTAAAGGATTGACGGCTAACAGAAGTTATGTCGCTGAACTGGGGGTATATGTTTCTGAAACATCATTTTTTCCAATATTTAGATCTACCTGTATTCACACGCCCTCAGCGGATATTCCCCTCTCTAATGAACTCTATCAAGATGTTTTGCAATTTAAGCGCTATGAAGAAGAACCACCTAAGTGGAGAGATTACGTAAGCACCTATAGTTATTATGTGGAAAAAAATAGGCCGGAGGAGAACAATGCCTAAATTAGTCGCTCATCAAGCTGATACTCAGTCAAAACTTATGGAGGGATGGCAATTAAAAATTCTAATGCTTAGCTGGGAATATCCTCCTAATATTGTTGGTGGTCTTTCTAAGCATGTTAGTAGTTTAGCCGTTCAATTGGCCAAGCTTGGTCATGAAATTCATATTTTGACTGCGGGAAACCGACATTTGCCATCTTTTGAAGAGATAAATGGTGTTAAGGTTCATCGAGTGACTCCACTTAACTATCAAGATGATTGTTTTTTATCGTGGATTGGTGGATTAAACTTAGCAATGGCATTTAAAGCGGAAAGTCTCGTAAAGGAATTCACTTTTGACTTGATACATGCCCATGATTGGTTAGTAGGGGCAGCGGCTTTAGTATTGAAGGATGTTTTATCCATTCCTCTTTTGAGTACTATTCATGCCACTGAACATGGTAGAAATAACGGGATCTATACAGAAATGCAAAAATTTATTCATGAAAAAGAACGAGATTTAATTATCGGTTCAGATCAACTTATTGTTTGTAGTCAATATATGAAAGAACAACTTCTTACCGTTTTTCAGGCAACTGAAGAAAATATCATCATTATTCCAAATGGTGTGGAACCTCCGGAAACGTTTTCGAAAATAGAAGATTGGATTCCGAAACTCAAAAATAAGAAGTATATTTTTTCAATCGGGAGGATGGTAAAGGAAAAGGGATTCGAAACTATAATTGAAGCAGCAGCTTTGGCGAAAGAACAAGGGTTTGACTACACGTTCATCATCGCTGGTAAGGGACCAATGCTTGATACATTTCGTCGGGTGACAGTAGAAAGAGGGTTGGAAAATCATGTTTCATTTATTGGTTATATTACAGAAGAGCAAAAAAATGCACTGATTTCAGGATGTATGGCGGCTGTTTTTCCAAGTCTTTATGAACCATTTGGTATTGTGGCACTCGAAACATTGATTCAAGGAAAACCGACGATTGTTGCAAATACTGGAGGATTGAAAGGTATTATAAAGCATTTACAAACTGGCTTGTTGATGAATCCCGGCGATGAAAAAAGCTTATTGGAACAAATCCATTTTTTAAGTAAACATCTACATATCGCTAATCAAATAGGCGCTAAAGGAATGGAAATGGTTGAAAGTTTGTACAGATGGAATCGGATTGCAGCTGATACGAGTACAGTGATGGAAGACACAGTTTTGAATAGCCGCATAAAAGAGCGTTAGTTCAAATCATTGAAAATAAGGTGGATGAAGATGAATTTAAAAGTACCACAAAATATATATCCTCTTAGTCGCCAGTCCGCAATTGATCAACTCGAGTTCGTTCCAGGTATTTGGGTGAATGGAAAATATTATTGGATGCATAATAGTTCGGAGAAAGTTATATTCGAAGAAGAGTTAATAATAAAAGTGAAACTCGAATTAATCCATTCAAAAATTCGTTTTTCAAGTATCTATGTTAGTAGTCATTCGGTGCACCCAAAAGAGATAAAGGTTTTGGGGATGTATTATTTTTCTAATGTAAATCAGGATCATTTAGCATTTATTTCACCTACTGACAAAAAGATTTTTCATATTAGCAAAAATAATATTTTTCTAGTGAATGCACAGTTTAAAGGGGAGCTGCTAAAAGAGTATACAACAGTTCCGGTATGGAGTGCGTATACGGATCAAATTTGGAGCTCTGTTCCAGCTGGAACTCTTAAATATCAGCCCATGGCAAAAGGGCCAGCCGCCAGTATACTAGCTGTAAAAATGACTATACATTCAAGAGAAACTTGCAAATTGAATAGTTGGACCATCAGTGGTTCAAATAAAAATGAATTACTCTCCATGGAGCAAGCTCTTTTAAAAAACCCACTAGCATTTCCTTTTGAAAAATGATATTATAGAAAAGTCGTATGAACGAACTAGCTTAATCGTTTGGAGGGAAATAAACATGCGTGTAAATATTACTTTAGCTTGCACTGAATGTGGAGAGCGTAACTATATTTCAACTAAAAATAAGCGCAATAACCCAGATCGTCTTGAGCTTAAGAAATATTGCCCAAGAGAAAAGCGCACAACTTTACACCGTGAAACAAAATAAACAGCAGGGCTTTCCTGCTGTTTTTTTGTATATTAGGAGGTAAAAAACGATGTTTGATAAACACTCTATCAGAAACAAAATGAAGGAAACACTCTCCAAAATTTCTAAACCTCTTTATGAAGATTATTCTTATAAAATTGCCTCTAAATTGTATAAAGAGGAAGAATGGGTACAGGCACAAACTGTGGGTGTTACGGTTTCAAGAATGCCAGAGGTGGATACATATCAAATTATTCGTAAAGCATGGGAACAAGGGAAACAAGTCGTTGTTCCAAAATGCTATCCAAAAGAGAAAAAATTATCTTTTCGGATATTAACTGAATTTTCTCAGTTGGAATCAGTTTATTATGGCTTATTGGAGCCCATTGTGGAAAAGACAGAAGAGGTAGGTCCGAATGAGATTGATTTATTAATTGTTCCGGGTTTAGCCTTTACAAAAGCTGGTTATCGGATTGGGTTTGGTGGTGGATATTATGATCGATTTTTAACAAATTATCATGGGAAAACTATTTCTCTCGCATTTAATGAGCAGATCATTCCCGATTTCCCTGTCGAGCCATTCGATTATCCTGTAGGAAAAATCATTACGATTGATGAGGTTATAAAACCTTTATGATGGAACCTATTTTCATAATATTAATGATCTTCCTTACAGGCTTTGTAGGTTATTTATTTAAGTTATTAAATAGTTCTGGTTCACTAGCTGCGATAGCTGTAGGTTTAGCGGTATTTATAGGAGTAGGAATTAAGGGCTTACTTCTGTTAGGTATTTTCTTTATTACATCAAGCTTTTGGTCTGCATATAAAAGATCAGTCAAACAATCAGTAGAGAAGAAATTAGCAAAGGGTGCAACAAGGGATTGGCGCCAAGTACTAGCAAATGGTGGAGCGGCTGGTCTTTTTAGTTTGCTATTTTATTTTTACCAAGATAACGCCTGGTTAATTGGCTTTGCATGTTCTCTAGCAAGTGCCAATTCAGATACTTGGGCCTCCGAAATTGGAAGTCTAAGCAAAAAGAATCCAGTATTTATTCGAACATTTAAACGGGTTGAAAAAGGTACTTCAGGTGCGGTTAGTTTATTAGGGAATACAGCGGCTCTTATGGGATCACTGCTTATGGCAGCAATGAGCTTTTGGTTTTTTCGGCTAGACATAATCGTTGGTTTATTGATATTTCTTTTTGGTTATGTTGGTAATTTAATCGATACCATTATTGGTGCTTATTTTCAGCAGGTTTATCGTTGCAGTCAATGTGGGCTCGAAACTGAAAAAATGTGGCATTGCCAAAGGCCCACTAAGAGGATAAAAGGATTCTCCTTAATAGATAATGATATGGTTAATTTTCTATCGGGCTTACTAGTGTCTATCATTGCTATATTAGTTATCCCATCGTAAAATCCATTGTTTTTTGGATAAAAAATGACCATCATCACAAAATAAAGTTAGGAGGGATGATTATGTCACGAATCTTAACTACTATTATGATGATTGGTTCAATAGTATATTTGGTATTCCGTTACAGATATCGTTTACTGAATCTGTTGCTCGCATCTGTTTGGATGCGCCGTCTTGCAGTTAGTTCAGTAATGAAATTTCCTGTTATAAGGAGAAAAATGATGCAATCGGTTTTTGGAGGACCATCTGAATGGTAATACCACAGATGGTTTTTTTTGACAAAAAAGATTACCTTGAGGACGTTTTTAGCATACGTTATACTTTTGATGTAATCAGTTACATTCTCCATTAATAGAATTAAGGGGATTAAAAAATGAAAACGATTTATGATATCCAACAATTATTAAAAAGATTCGGAACGGTTATTTATATTGGAGACCGAGTGGCTGACCTTGAATTGATGGAGGAAGAGTTAAAGGAATTATACAAATCACAGCTAATTGAAACAAAGGACTATCAAACGGCATTGCTAATTTTACGACAAGAAATACAAGCACTAAAAGAAATGAGAAAAATTTAAAGATTGGGTGAGGAGAATGTCAAATCAATGGATTGCTGGGGTAGATTTAGGCGGTACAACCACTAAAATCGCATTTATTTCAATGGATGGGGATATCCTTCATAAATGGGAAATACCGACTGATCATTCAAATGAAGGCCAGTATATTACATCTAATATTGCAACATCTATCATGGAGAAATTAGAGGAATTAGGTCAATCCAAGACTGTTTTAGCTGGCGTCGGAATGGGAGCTCCTGGTCCGATTGATTATGAAACAGGTGTCATCTTAAATGCTGTAAACTTAGGATGGAGAGATAATTTTCCACTAAGGGACAGCCTTGAGTCACTACTGTCACTACCAGCAGCTGTTGAAAATGACGCTAATTGTGCAGCATTGGGCGAAATGTGGCAAGGAGCAGGAAATGGTGCAAAAAACCTTGTTTGTGTCACATTAGGCACTGGCGTTGGCGGGGGAGTGATCGCAAATGGAAACATTGTCACTGGAGTAAATGGTGCAGCTGGGGAAATTGGTCATATTACAACCCTTCCAGTTGGCGGGGCTCCTTGCAATTGTGGAAAAACAGGCTGTCTAGAAACGATTGCTTCTGCGACGGGGATCGTTCGTTTAGCGGTAGAAGAAATGAATAAACCTAATTCAAAAGGGGAATTGACAGATATTTTCAATCGAAGCAAAAAAATAACGGCAAAGGATGTAATTGATTCAGCTAGAAACGGGGATCCAATAGCGGTCAAAGTTTTAAATGAGGTGGCTTTCCATTTGGGATTGGCCTTAGCTAATATAGCAAATACCCTGAATCCGGAAAAAATCGTTCTTGGAGGCGGCGTTTCAAAGGCTGGTAAAATTCTTTTGGATTCCGTTCAAGACTATTTCGATAAGTTCGCATTTCCTCCTGTAAAAAACTCTACTAAACTTGCTCTTGCAACATTGGGAAATGATGCAGGCGTTTTAGGTGCTGCCTGGTTGATAAAAAATAAATTAATTGGATAATGTTTAACAAAAACCTGTTTCATAACAGGTTTTTTTCTTTAAAGGTAAGAAAGTAAAATTCGTAAACTTTCCTTCTATAAAAAAAGACTGTCTATAGACAGTCTTAGTGTGTACCAGTAGGGTAACCAGAATTAATGAAGGTCATAACTGTAAACCATCCGAAAACTGCGAATGATGCTAACCCCCAAAATGCACCTAAAAGATTTTTATTTTTTAATGCACTGAATGTACCATATCCAGCTAGTAGAGTCACTAACGCAAAAATAATAACCAATCCCATGAATAGTCCCCCTTTTTTGTTAGTTGCAAATCGTTTAATCCTACTGTAGACCATTATGTATCATATTATTTACAATCCTTTATTATTTTATATTTTTTTCTCTCGTTTGTCGAGGGTAAAAAAGATGTTGATATTATAAGCTTTAGCAATATTTTGCATTAATTCTTTGTTATGTAATTCAATGAAAAAAATATTTTTGTCATTTTCAGATGTTGCCAATACTAAATGCTCCTCGAATTGGTACTTTGCCATTAAGAGTTCATTTTTATTTTTACCTGTTATGTAAAACGAAACCAAATCATCTGTAAGAATACAATATGTATCACTATCAAGCTGAATTGCATACTCTTCAAAGTATGGGCCTTTCGTTCCTTCGGAAACAATTTGTGCTAGATGAAGATGTTCAAACAAATCGGTAGTATGCAAAATTTCTTTTGCGAGTAATGCTTCTTCCCTTTGTAGATATATAAACATATTATTTGAATGCCAATCAATAGCTGTTTCCGAAAATAGTAAATGAATCATTTCTGGAAATTGTTCGATTTCTGCTTTCGCTTCAACTGCAATCGCTGATTTCATCTTATTCAACCCTTTCAAACAAAGTGATTTCTTCTCTTAATCATAGGTAATGGTGTAAAATAATTGTAGCGCAATTAGTTTGGAGGTAAAAGAAATGAAATGGCAGCAAATACCTTTAGGAAATATTCAAACAAATTGTTACATAATAGAAGGCATGAATAAAACCTGCTTAATTGTGGATCCGGGCGATGAAGGGAATAAATTGATAAACCTTATAAAAAGCAAGGGGCTAACACCTTTGGCTATTCTGTTAACTCATGCTCATTTTGATCATATTGGTGCGGTTGATGACATTAGAAATACATACAAAATACCGGTTTATGTTCATAAGCAAGAGGAAAAATGGCTCGAAGACCCGATTCTTAATGCATCACAGTTTTTTCCATCCATTGAAACAGTAAAAATACATCCGGCTGATCATCTGATAACGGATGAAGGGGTTATGAAAATAGGAGATTTTGAATTTCAGGTTTTTCATACACCTGGTCATTCACCTGGTAGTGTATCCTATTATTTTGAGAAAGAAGGATTTGTGATTTCTGGGGATGCCTTATTTCAAGGGAGTATTGGCAGAACAGACCTACCAGGTGGTAATCAATCACAACTATTACAAAGCATCCATAACAAATTGCTAACCCTTCCAGAAGATACCTATGTGTTATCGGGACATGGTCCTATTACAACGATTATCGATGAAATGGATAGTAACCCTTTTTTAAATGGTTATTAAAATGGGTTTGAAAAAATTGTTTATCATAGAAAACTGATAAACGGGTCCAAATGAGTGGGCGGGTTATAAAATAAAGGAAGTCTCTTCTCATTGAGAAGAGACTTCCTGGGGGATGTTCTATTCATATAATGGGAGGGGATATTGTTAAGCTACTATACTAACAATATAATAAAGTTAACACTATGTCAATAGTGTTTAATCGTGAGGAGTTCTTATGATTTCTTATATACATCAATTAATCACCAATTCACCGAACCAATTGATTACATATGCCGATTTTATTTACGCCTCACTTTATCATCCTAAGTTTGGCTATTATATGAAAGATAGGCAAAAAATAGGAAAACAGGGGGATTTTATTACAACAAGTAATATTTCTGATATTTATGGCCGACAAATAGCAAAGTGGGCCTCCGCGATATACCAAAAAACTGGCCTCCCAGCTGTCTTCTGTGAAATAGGAGCCGGTAACGGTCGGTTTGCCGAGGCTTTTCTTCGTGAGTGGGAAGAATGTTCAAATGTACCATTAAAATATTATCTAGTGGAAACGAGTCCCTACCATCGAGAACAGCAAAGAGAATTACTAAGAAATAATCCAGCAATCGTTCAGTTTGAGTCTCTTAAAGAAATGGGACCGATCGAAGGAATTGTATTTTCCAATGAGCTTTTTGATGCACTGCCTGTGCATGTTATCGAAAAACATGACGACCGACTATTTGAAGTAATGATTGGAATAGATGAAAATGGACTTTATGAGAAAAAAATACCATTATCCAATCGATCGATTTTAACTTTTTTGCAAGAAAGCGGGATTACATTAATGGATAATCAACGGATTGAAGTTCCGTTAGCCATGGAGAATTTACTTTTTGACATTTCTCAAAATCTGATCAGTGGTTTGGTCGTGACAGCGGACTATGGCTATACAAATGAGGAATGGATGGATCTAAGAAGGATGGACGGAAGTTTAAGAGGATATTTCCAGCATAAAATGGTAGGAAATATTCTGCAAAACCCCGGGGAAATGGATATAACGACTCATATTCATTTTGATTCTTTTATTCAAAAAGGGGAAAAAGTGGACTTGCAATTTGTAACAAAGCTGAGACAGGATGAATTTTTGATAAAAACTGGAATTCTTCAGGAATTAGAAAATCATTACGATCCTAATCCTTTTTCAGAAATTAGCAAGCGAAACAGGGCGATACGAAGTTTAATTATGCCTTCCGGAATAAGTAGTTTTTTTCATATCATTATTCAACAAAAACAGCTAACTGTCTCTGAAGAACAATTATTTAATATAAAATAATGAAAAAAACGCCGAAATATTGACGGCGTTTTTTTAATGAAAAGATTTAGAGTACAACTTTTCGGTTCGCGCCAGCCAATTTTCATCTTAAGCAACTTCCTGTTTAATAAAACAACCATTCATTAAAAAATGGTAATGATTGTTCAGTTCAAGTCACTTTCCCTTCAATGTCCATCCTGTAGGGATTGATATAAGGTTAGGCGCTTTCTTTTTACTTATTAATGTCCACCGGCTCCACCAAGCGGCATCATAAACGTAGTCCAATATGTGAAACCAGCGAAGAATATAGTTAAATATGCTCCGAACACATACATGTACATACGTTCAGAAAGTTTTAGATAGCTAAGTAATACGAAAAATCCTGTTTGGGCTAAGAAAAGCATTGCTGTTTTATCCATGTCTCCAAGGTAGAACATGATTGTAAAAATGCCCGTCCAGAAACCACATACTCTGAACATGCGATCCATATGTATCCCTCCTTGTATCTCTAAGAATCCCATCATTACCATATTATAAAGTAAAAGGTTACATCATGTAAATAATGGTTTCAAATTAGTTTGAGACAAGTGCTTGATAGGAGCAAGTGTCACATCCAGTAAACATATTTTCCATTTCAATTAATTCAACTGAATCAAATAGGGATTCAAACATCCCTTTCAAAAATTCTTGATGCATGTTGCAAACGATATTCGGATGTTCTCCAGCTATTTCTTTAAATGGACAGTTATAAATCCGGAAGTAAATTTTTGTTTTTTCGCCATTTACTTCAAATTCGGGGTAAAAACCTGCTAGTGTAGCTGCATTCTTTAATATACTTAGCTTTTCGTCAAAATCTAATTCATTCCCGTTTTTTCTTTTTGCCTTTTCTTGCTCGATTAATTCCATGCCAAATTTCTTGCCTGTTATAAAAAGTGCCTCTCTTCCCTTATCTCCAAGAGTGAGCATCGTTTGAATGGCTACCTTTGATAAAAGCATGTAATCGCGGAATGGAAAATACAATTGAATTACATCGTTAGATAATCGATACAATCTGCTAGGTCTTCCACCTTTTCCAGTTTTTTTTGTTTCTGATATAAGCATGTTCACATCTTCAAGCTTTGAAAGATGTAATCGTGCAACATTTGGGTGGATTTGAAAATGATCAGCGATCTCTTGAACAGTTACCTCACTATGACTTTTAATAATGTATTGATAAATATAATATCTAGTTGGATCTGACAAAACATTGGTTATCTTTAATGTTTGTTCCATCTCGGTTCACCTCGGACCCCTTGATTTATTCCATTATAATATAGCTAATGGTAGGAGGGAATGGCGTTTACAACGTAACCACTATAAGTTTAGAAAATGTTCACAATTTCCCTCGATTGTTTGTAAAAAATTGGAAGTTTTGACCGATTCATCTTATCTTTTGACTTACATTGATTCGCCTCATCTCCTCGTGCTTCCTATATCTCAGTTGGAGGCCACCATAAGGAAATCTACGGCAGCATCAACAACGCACGGCCGAAAGCGATAGCTTTTGGGAGGAGGTCATACGCCGCTGGGCAGGGGGCTTACGCTTTTCTATCAAAGATAAGTAAGCACTATCTTGACCTAGACGAATGTCTAGCTCCAGCCCCCTAGCGTCTAGTGCCCTTCGGTCTCCGCCCTACGATAAGTCAACATCGAGTCGCCTTGGCTCCTCGTGTTTCCTTTATCTCAGTTGGAGTACCTCCAGGTCATACGCCGCTGGGCAGGGGGCTTACGCTTTTCTTATAAAAATTTTTTCGAAAAAAGAAGGAAATGAATGAATGTTGTCGAATATCAATAATGACAAAGAAAAAAGGCGGTGGTAGCTATTGTTAGCTCAATTGAAATTTTAGCTAATAGGATTATTACAGATGCTGCAAGAAATCACGCAACAGACATTCATATCATTCCCCGCAAGGATGACACCCTTGTTCAAATCCGTTTAACAAACAAACTCATTCCTCGCTTAACCCTTCCTAAAGATGAATGTGACAAACTTATTTCCCATTTTAAATTTACTGCTAATATGGACATCGGTGAAAGAAGGCGTCCTCAAAGCGGAGCAATTTTTTGTAAGGTGAACGGACAATTAATGGGTCTTAGACTATCCACTCTTCCTTCTAACAATCGGGAAAGTCTTGTGATCAGGCTTTTGCCTCAGCAAGAACAAATCCCATTTCATCAACTATCACTCTTTCCTTCGATGACTCGCAAACTATTGGCACTCCTCAAACATGCTCATGGTTTAATCATTTTTACCGGGCCAACTGGCAGTGGTAAAACGACTACCCTTTATTCCCTATTAAATGAAACTGCCCACCTATTTCATCGGAATGTAATTACCCTTGAAGATCCGATAGAGAAGAATTATGACTCGGTACTGCAAGTGCAGGTGAACGAAAAAGCAGGTGTGACGTATGCAGCAGGGTTAAAGGCGATTTTGCGCCATGACCCAGATATTATTATGGTGGGTGAAATCCGTGATGCTGAAACAGCAAGAATCGCAGTTAGAGCTTCTTTAACGGGACATTTAGTGCTTAGTACTATGCATACAAGGGATGCAAAAGGCGCTGTTTTTCGTTTGCATGAGTTTGGGGTGAATTGGTTGGAAGTGGAGCAAACCTTAATAGCAGTTACCGGACAAAGATTAGTTGAATTAACATGTCCATTTTGTAATGGAGAATGTTCTCCGTTTTGTTATTCCTATGGAAGATGGAAGCGAGCAAGTGTCTTTGAACTGTTGTCGGGGCGAAATTTAAGCGCGGTAATGAAGGCAGCAAGGGGAGAAGAGTCAGAAACAAATTATCGCACATTAAAACAAGTGATTAAAAAAGGAATTGCCTTAGGCTATATTAAAGAATCTGAATATGATCGGTTGGTTTATGATGATGCGTAAACGTAAATGGACAATGAATGAACAAGCTAACTTTTTGAAAAGAATTGGTGAACTTCTAGCCCGAGGTTACCCAACCGCTGAAGCCATTGAATCCATTTCATTGCATTTCCCTCCTAACCGTAAGGACGAGTTGCATAACTGCTTAGAAGATTTAAGGAATGGGTTTCCATTTCATGATTGTTTAGAGAAAATGGGATTTCATAGAGATTTAATTGGTTATGTCTATTTCGCTGAGCAGCATGGAAGTTTTTCTGAGGCACTTATGGAAGGTAGCAACCTTGCATTAATGAAGGATAAAGATTTACGCAAATTAATAAAGTTGTTGCAATATCCATTGCTGCTTATGTGTATTACTGGTTTTTTATTTGTATTTGTTCAGAAAACATTATTGCCGCGATTTACTACACTGTTCAGTACACTGGGGCTAGAAGCGAATTTCTTTACTAAAGTGATTTATGCTTTTGATGTATTTTTCCCCGTTATGATGCTCATCTTGCTTGCCATTTTTATATTAATGGTAATTTATTACTGTTTTTTCTTCAGAAAATACTCCATTTTAAAGCAGCGTTCGTTACTAATTCGACTGCCGATTATAGGTAGAATCTTCAAATTGCTGTTTACCCATTATTTTTCCATTCAATTAAGTTTTCTGTTATCGGGAGGTATTTCCGTTTCTGAAGCACTTAAGATTTTTGAACAAAACAAAAAACAGCCTTTCTATAGTCAGCTTGGAAAAGAGATTAAATGGAGACTGGTTAGTGGCAATCATTTAGATCAAATATTGGCGTCATTTGCTTTTTTTGAAAAGGAATTGCCAATGATTGTTAAACACGGTCAGGAAAACGGAAAGCTGGAACAGGAATTACTATTTTTCAGCAAGCATTGTGTGACCATGATGGAGGAATTAATTGAAAAGAGGCTAAAAACAATCCAACCTCTTTTATATTTGTTTATCGGTGTACTAGTTGTTTCCATGTATTTAGCAATCTTATTACCAATGTTCCATTTACTTGATGGAATTTAATGATGGAGGTTTACAAATGAAACGTATTTATGTAACAAACGAAAATGGTTTTACATTAATTGAGATGATGATCGTTATGCTGGTTATTTCCATCCTATTAATCGTAACCATACCAAATGTGGGAAAACATAATTCGAATATTAATAAAAAAGGCTGTGATGCCTATGTAAAAATGGTCCAATCCCAGGTGGAGGCATATAAAATGGATAAAAACAAGGTGCCTACACTTGAGGAACTTAAATCTGAAGGATATTTAAACGATACAAAGGGTTGTCCAAATGGAAAACAGATTGAAATAGATGCGGAAGGTAATGTTTCTGTTATTAGCTCAACTGGAACTGGCGCTGGCTCGTCATGAAGAATGACCAAAGAGGATTTACTTTAGTTGAATCATTAGTAGTTTTATCGATATTTATCCTTCTTTCATCAGTAACTGTTTTTTCTTTAAAACCACAATATTCCTCTATGGATGAAAAAGCATTTTTCACCCAATTGAAGGCTGATTTATATTATGCTCAAATCTATGCAATCTCTCATCAACAGGAAGTATCCGTTTCTATTTTTCCAAATCAATTTCAATACATTATTTGGGTGAGACCGAACGAAAAGCCTATAATTAAAAGAAACTATTCCACAAATTTATATCTTAAAGAAGGATCAATTCCTTTGGCTTTCAAGTTTCTTCAAGATGGAAATATTGATAAGTTTGGTTCATTCTATATTCAATCGGAAAAAAAGACATATCGAATGACATTTTTAATAGGAAAAGGCAGATTTTATGTTACAGAGCAATAAAGGATTTTTCTTACTTGAACTACTATTATCATTGTCTATCATATTTATGATTTCATTGTATTTTATTCCACTGTGGATAAATTTAAAGGAACAATCAAAAAAACTTGAGATTGAAAATAAGCTTCGTCAGATCGTTTATGAAGAGCTGCAAGCAAAAATCATGGATGATCAACTACCACAGAATTATAGGATAAGTGAAAATGGTGTTGAATTTAATGTATATTGGCGGGAGGCATCTGGCCTAATGGAGGTGTGTGTAAGAGTTGAGAATCATCCACTATATCCCGTTACGAAAGAAATATGCGGTTTACTCGAATGAAAAGGCTTTTACATTAATTGAAGTCCTTTATGCCCTCGCTATTTTTTCAATTATTATCTTTTTTATACAGCCTGTATTGCAAATGATTCTTGATCATCGAGATTCTAATGCTTCCTTACAGAATATGGAGTGGCAGGTCTTTTGTGCACAATTGAAAAAAGAGATCCGCTTTGCAAGTCATGTAGAGGTTGTCTCTGGAAAGCTATTTTTGAAAAATGATAATGATGAAACGGTTATATATGAGAAATATGGTTCAAATCTTAGAAGGAGAGTGAATTTTACTGGCCATGAAATCGTCCTTCAGAATGTAGATCAATATATTTTTAGTCTCCAGAGAAATGCCGTGAAAGTGACTGTTAAGCATCTCAATGGAAAAGTCCAATCATTTATTGGTTATTCTCTAATTAATAGGGATATATCCGCATGATAAACAATGAAAAGGGATTCACCTATCCACTCACATTATGCCTGCTCATCATATTTCTGTTGTTTTTTTCTATGCATACACAAAAATTGATAACTGAAAGAAAAATGAGTCTAGAAATGGCGTTAATTCTTCAACAGGAATATTATTTTTTGTCATCGGTAAAAAAGGTTGAAAATATGTATCAAAGCATGGGAACCATTCCGCCAAGTGGAACAATACCATTTCAGAAAGGAATCATGAAATATCAAACGGACCCACCTATGGAATATTTACTAAAGGTAAACTTTACACTTTCACTTCAATCAGGTGAAACCGTCTTAGGCAAAGGGTATTTTGATATGAGGACAAAAAAATTAACAAGATGGACTGTATTTTAGTAACCGTTTAAAATTCACAGAAATGGGCATACTTGTTAATGTAAATTAAAGGCAGGTGTGTCTATGAAAACAAACGATTATATCAAATACATGACTCAAACTATTGTCAAATATGTCGATCAGCCAAAAGATGAACGCAAGCGGATTCGATTAGAGAAAAAACAGAGAAAAGCATCATTTTGGTATCGTTGGTTTGGGATATTACCTTATATTCTCTATTCTGAAATTAAAAGAGGAAGAAAATAAGAATGAACGAATGAACCCGCAAGTTTACAAGACATAACTTGCGGGTATTCTTGTTTATATGGCTTTATCCGTTAAGTAAAAAAGACCTCCATTAATAAATGAAATATGAATCTTTGGTTCATATTGCTCCTGTAGTGCCTTTTTTTCTATTTCATAACTATCTGCTGCTTCGTCTTTGGCATCTTCATAAAAATGGTCTAAAAGTTTTAAATCCTTATCCCATCGTTCTCTTGCTTCGTCCGCCCATGTGTGATCTTCGCTTTCAATAGCCGATTTTAAGTATCGTTCAATTCTCAGCATGCCGCTTTTTGGTTTCACAAGCGGTGATAAGGTAAAAGAGTAATCAGGGATTTTGGGGGTTAAAGGTATATTTAATAGCTGATCATGAAAATTTTCTATCATTCTTCCGTTAATAAGTTGTAGGCCAATGGATTTAAAAACATCACGCTTTCTGTCACATTGATAAGAAATTTTCACATTTATGCAAAGCCAGGGATATAAAGCAGTCTGTTGATTTCGGTTCTGATGATTTTCATAAAGCCGGATATATCTTGCCAATTTTTTGGTTGATTCAAATATTTGATGAAGCCGGGGAGAACCGAAATGAATGACTTCTCCTTTAATTTTTTCTGGTGCTATTTTTTGATCGGTAATAAGGGTAAGTCTCATTGGATTAGGGATTCCCCCTGTTTTCTCTAAATAGTGCCAGTAAAATGGACGATTCATTAATTCTTTATCCATTTTTACTGTTAATTGGACAGTCATATAGCCGGGCTTATTATCAATGATAGGACATTCATTGGCACGAAAGTAGCTTAAAAGAAAGTTATGAATTTCCTGCTGCTGCATGATTATCACCCTCCTTTAATTGTTGGGCAAATTCGATCATTGAAGAGAGGTTATCCATTTTAATTCGCATTTCTCCTTCAGAATTGGAATTGCTGAAGATATCTATTAAATGATCTTCAATATTGCCGAATTCTAATTTTGTTAAGATATCATCTAACTCTCCAATCACTTTCTCAAATAATTCAATTTTCTCATATAATAGTTTTAAAATATGTTCCTCTACTGTATTTTTGATGGCAAAATTATAGATCATAACATCTTTTTCTTGTCCTAAACGATGGATACGGCCAATTCGCTGTTCCAGCCTCATCGGATTCCAAGGCAAATCGAAATTAATGATATGATTGCAAAATTGCAAATTAATTCCTTCTCCTCCTGCTTCGGTTGCTATAAGGACTTGTGCATGTTTCTGAAATAGCTCACGCATCCAATCTTTTTTTCCTCTCTTGAAACCACCGCGGAAGGGAACAGAGGTAATGCCGTTTTGTTTTAAAAACCATTGAAGATAAAGTTGGGTTGCCCGATATTCAGTAAAAATAATGACTTTATCATTAATTTTTTGAATCAATTCAAGGGCTTTTTCCGCTTTAGAATTACGTTTAACAGCTTCTACTTTTTTTATTAAGAAATCAATTTGATTTTGAAAGGATTGGGATGGATCCTCCTTTTTTTGTAGCATGTTTTTCAATGTATAAAAAACAGCCTCTCTACTTGAGCATGCTTCTCGTTGTAGCGTCATAACAGAGAAACTACTTGTTTGAAACCATTCCCCTATATCCTTTAGTTGTGAAATAGAGTTGTAAAGATCCCATTCTTCATCCGAAAATTCAATTGGTATAGTTTCAACATGCCGCTTCGTCCATTTAATTCCTGTATCAGCCCTCCGATTTCGGATCATCACCTTATTTACAAGTTCTTTTAAATGCTCATCATCATTTAAGGAACGTGAGTCTCGTTTGTATTTTTCATAAAACACGCTCTCACTCCCTAAATGTCCCGGTTTTAACAAAGATACGAGATTAAAGATTTCTTCAATTCGATTTTGAATGGGTGTAGCAGTAAGCAATAAACAAAATTTCTTTTTTAAATTTTGTACAAATTCGTAGTTTTTTGTTTTATTATTTTTTAATTTATGGGCTTCATCGATAATAACAAGATCATAATTTTGCTTGTAAATAATATCTCGATGGGGGTTCCGCTTCGCAGTGTCGATCGAAGAAACAATGACATCACACTGGTCCCATACATAGCTTTTTCTTTGGGTGACTGCAGGAATATAAAATTTATTATTTAACTCTTGTGCCCACTGAGTAACTAAGGAAGCTGGAACGAGAATGAGTGCTTTTTTTACTAAACCGCGAATCATATATTCTTTTAATATTAAACCTGCTTCAATTGTCTTACCGAGTCCAACTTCATCAGCAAGAATAGCTTTTCCGTTCATATTTTCAATCACTTGTTTAGCAGTTTCTAATTGATGAGGTAACGGGGTGAGATTTGGTAAATAATTTGGTGCTTGTAAACCTTCAAATTCAGGTATGACTAAATGCTTTTCTACCATGATAGCGAGTTTAAATAATTCCCAATTTCCCCATGGACCGTCATGGTCTATTTTATGCAAAAAATCATCCTGCCAGGTGGAATCAAATTGAATTTCAATTGTCATTTTTTCAGCTCCTTTTCACCCAAAAATTATTGCCCAATATAATGTTTTAATGGTAGGATGATAATAGTGAAAGTTTTAAATTTTTGAATAAGAAAAACTATATGTAACGTATAGTTAGTATGACCCAATTGGAAAATATTATAATAGCGAATGAAAACAAGGGGAGAGACTACCTTTGTAGCGCCGAAGGAGCAAGCATCTGTTGTGAATCTCTCAGGCAAAAGAACTCTTGTTGGACGCAGCTCTGGAGAGTGCTGGTAAGTTAAGCAGCCACCAAAGGGGAAAGCCAATTAGGTAAACTTTCAGGTGAAAGGACAGAGACCTTCTTTATTGTTAAAAGGGGGTTTTCTGTCCTTTTTTATGTGTTAATAGTTTCCCTTAAACAAGTTGGGCTCATCTTGTGCTTGAGACTTTATTACAAATTATGCTTATAAAACGAAGGGGGATTTTTGGATGACTGAGTTAAAACGAACTCCGCTTTTTGAACTTTATAAGGAATATGGAGGAAAAACAATTGATTTTGGGGGATGGGAGCTTCCAGTTCAATTCTCAAGTATAAAAGAGGAGCATGAAGCCGTCCGTACAAAGGCAGGTTTATTTGATGTTTCCCATATGGGGGAGATTGAAGTCAAGGGTTCTGATAGCCTCCCATATTTACAAAAAATGATGACAAATGATATTTCAAAAATTAAAAATGGCGGCGCCCAATATACGGCCATGTGCTATGAAAACGGTGGTACGGTTGACGATCTTTTAGTCTACAAAATAGAAGATAATCATTACTTACTAGTCGTGAATGCGTCCAATATCGAGAAGGATTATAAATGGCTTGAAAAGCATATAGAAGGGGATGTAACTCTCGAAAATTTATCAGAGAAAACAGCCCAGCTAGCTCTGCAGGGGCCACTTGCTGAAAAAGTGTTACAAAAACTTGCAGGTGAACAAGATTTAAGTCAAATCGGTTTCTTTAAATTTCAACAGGATGTAGTCTTTGCTGGCAAAAAAGTTCTCATTTCTAGAACTGGTTATACCGGTGAAGATGGTTTTGAAATTTATTGTGATGCTAAAGATGCCCAAGAATTATGGAGAGCTATTTTGGAGGCTGGAAAAGAAGAGGGTGTTGTTCCTTGTGGTTTAGGAGCACGCGATACCCTTCGTTTTGAAGCAAACCTAGCCTTATATGGACAAGAATTGACTCCGGAAATTTCACCGCTTGAGGCAGGGATAGGTTTTGCTGTCAAATTAAATAAAGAAGCCGATTTTATTGGAAAAGAAGCTCTAAAACAACAAAAAGAAAAAGGTTTAACTAGAAAAATAGTTGGTATTGAGATGATTGACCGTGGAATTCCACGTCATGGATATCAAGTGTTTAAAGGTGAGACTCAAATTGGTGAAGTGACTACAGGTACCCAATCGCCAACATTAAAGAAAAATGTGGGTCTTGCTCTTATTTCCGCAGAATATACAGGGATTGATTCCGAGGTAGAGGTAGAAATTCGTGGAAAACGTTTAAAGGCAAAAGTAGTTCCAACACCTTTTTATAAAAGAGAAAAGTAATAGCTGAAAGGAGAATTGGTATGAAACATCGCTACTTACCGATGACAGAACAAGATAAGAAAGCCATGCTTGAGACAATTGGTGTTTCTAGTGTTGAAGAATTATTCAGCGATATTCCTGAAAAAGTTAGATTTAAAGGTGAGTATAATATTAAGCCAGCTAAATCAGAGACGGCTTTAATGAAAGAGCTATTTCAGTTGGCAGGGAAGAATGCAGACTTAAAAACAAATATTTCTTTTTTAGGTGCGGGAGTATATGACCACTATATGCCTGTGATTGTGGATCACGTGATATCAAGATCTGAGTTCTATACAGCATATACCCCATATCAGCCGGAAATTTCTCAAGGGGAACTGCAGGCCATTTTTGAATTCCAAACTATGATTTGTGAACTAACAGGAATGGATGTAGCAAACTCCTCTATGTATGACGGTGGAACCGCTCTTGCTGAGGCTGCAATGTTGAGTGCTGGTCATACAAAACGAAAAACGATTCTGGTTTCAAATGCGGTTCATCCGGAGTCTCGTGAGGTTCTTAAAACATATGCAAAGGGTCAATATCTTGAGGTAATCGAGATTCCAACAAAGGATGGAATTACAGATATCGAGGCATTAAAAGGTTTAATCAATAATGATGTAGCTGCTGTTATTTTACAATATCCAAACTTTTTTGGCAGAATTGAACCTTTGAATGAGTTCGAAGAAGTTATTCATGAAAATAAAGCGATGTTTGTTGTTTCCAGTAACCCGTTATCATTAGGTATTTTAACACCTCCAGGAAAATTCGGTGCTGACATTGTTGTCGGGGATGCACAACCGTTTGGAATCCCAACTGCTTTCGGTGGACCACACTGTGGTTATTTTGCCGTAACCAGTAAGTTAATGCGTAAAGTTCCAGGGCGTTTAGTTGGTCAAACAACAGACGATCAAGGCCGTCGTGGATTCGTTTTAACCCTTCAGGCACGTGAACAGCATATTCGCCGTGATAAAGCGACTTCGAATATTTGCTCTAACCAAGCATTGAATGCTCTAGCCGCTTCTGTTGCGATGACCGCTCTAGGGAAAAAAGGGGTACGTGAAATGGCTGCAGCCAATTTGCAGAAAGCTCATTATGCTAAAACGGCGCTTAAAGAGGCGGGCTTTACAATTGTTTATGATGGTCACTGCTTTAATGAGTTCATTGTGAAATTAAATAAACCGGTTAAAGAGGTAAATGCACAGTTGCTGCAAAAAGGAATCATTGGCGGTTATGATTTAGGTCGTGATTACCCTGAATTGTCCAATCACATGCTTCTTGCTGTTACAGAACAAAGAACAAAGGATGAAATCGATACATTAGTGAAAGAATTGGGGGATTTGCATGCATAATCAAGATCAGAAGCTGATTTTTGAAATAAGTACTCCAGGACGGGTCGGATACAGTCTTCCTGAGATGGATGTTCCAGAGCTAGATGTGAATTCTCTTCTCCCAGAAGGATATTTACGTGAGGAGGAGCCGATGCTCCCAGAGGTTTCCGAGTTGGATATTATGCGTCACTATACGGCCCTTTCAAGAAGAAATCACGGGGTCGATTCAGGATTTTATCCTCTTGGTTCTTGTACGATGAAATATAATCCAAAAATCAATGAAAATGTCGCCCGCTTTAATGGATTTGCTCATATTCATCCACTTCAGGATGAAAGTTCCGTTCAAGGGGCACTTGAGCTTTTATACGATCTTCAGCAGCATTTAAAAGAGATCACTGGTATGGATGAAGTAACACTTCAGCCGGCAGCAGGCGCTCATGGGGAATGGACCGGTTTAATGATGATTCGCGCTTACCATGAAGCGAATGGCGATTTTAAACGTACAAAGGTTATTGTTCCTGACTCTGCGCACGGAACCAACCCTGCTTCTGCTACAGTGGCAGGTCTTGAAACAATAACCGTTAAATCAAATGAAGATGGTCTTGTAGATTTAGAGGATTTAAGAAGAGTTGTTGGCGAAGACACAGCTGCACTGATGTTAACTAATCCGAATACACTTGGATTGTTTGAAGAACATATTGTGGAGATTGCTGAAATTATTCATGAAGCCGGCGGCAAGGTTTATTATGACGGTGCAAACCTAAACGCAGTGCTTTCTAAAGCAAGACCAGGAGATATGGGTTTTGATGTAGTGCATTTGAATCTTCATAAAACCTTTACTGGTCCTCACGGAGGAGGCGGTCCTGGTTCCGGCCCTGTTGGTGTAAAAGCTGATCTTATTCCATTCCTGCCGAAACCAATTATCACTAAACGCGGTGATGAATATGTGTTAGATTATGACCGTCCTCAATCAATCGGACGAGTGAAACCGTATTATGGAAACTTTGGAATCAATGTCCGTGCCTACACATATATTCGTTCTATGGGGCCGGATGGCTTAAAAGCTGTCACAGAACATGCGGTGTTAAATGCAAACTACATGATGAGAAGGCTAGCTGAATATTATGACCTTCCATTTAATAAACATTGTAAACATGAGTTTGTTTTAAGTGGAAAACGTCAGAAGAAGCTAGGGGTCCGTACGCTAGATATTGCCAAGCGCTTGCTTGATTTTGGATTCCATCCGCCTACCATCTACTTCCCATTAAATGTGGAAGAATGTATTATGATTGAACCAACCGAAACAGAATCAAAAGAAACTCTTGATTCATTTATTGATATTATGATCCAAATTGCGAAGGAAGCGGAAGAAAATCCTGAAATCGTCCAAGAGGCCCCTCATACTACGGTTGTAGGCCGCTTAGATGAAACGACAGCTGCTCGAAAACCTATTTTAAAATATCAAAGAGTTGAATAAAAAAAGGGGGGCTGTCCGAAAAGTGGTATTTCAGCCGAAATCTTTATAAAAGCAAAACCCAAGAATGCTGTTAAATCAACATTCTTGGGTTTTTAATTTGGGTTCATTTTTCTCTTAAATGGACTTTTTAGACAGCCCCTTTTTTAGTAGAAGATCTACCAACACTTAAAGGTAAATGGAACAGAAAAATAAATAATTACAACTGTTTATTTTATGGTGATTTATATAAAAAAGGAGGATGGTAATAACTTCGAAAAAAATCAACTGATTGGATACTGACTTATTATACAACATTTGTACTAGATCATTTACAAAGATAATAATATACTTCGTTTTTTGTTATGAAAAAAAGGTTCCCCGACGTCCTGGGAACCTTCTTTGGCATTATTTTTTAGTTTTGATCTTTCCTGTCCAATTTTTAAATCCGCCCTGAAGCTGAGTGAGGTCTTTATAGCCTTTTTTATATAAAAACTGAGCTGCGCGAGCACTGCGTAAACCACTTTGGCAGTACAAATAAACCGGCTTATCAGGACGAATCTCCTTTAATCGCATGCGGAGCTGTGACATTGGGATATTACGAGCTCCTAAAATGTGACCGCCCTCAAACTCGTTCGGTTCACGTACATCAATTAGCTGTGCTTTTCGGTAGCCTGCACGAAATTCTTCCTCCGTAACCGTTTTTACAATTTTCTTTTGATAAAAATACGTAAAAACGGAATAGAGGATAATTACTCCTAAAATAATGAATAAAACATAAAGTGAATTCAACTTCTTCTTGCTCCTTTCAAGCTTGGCTGCACTAGTAATTATTATATAAGTCCTTCACTTAAATATAAAGAAAAATAGACAAAATTCTTGGGAAAAAATATACGCAAATCTTCTCATTTTGAAATTGTTTTTTAATTTGGTAGACTAAAAAACGGATTATATTTTTTAAAATGGGGTTTTGGAATGAAAAAGGAAATTTGGCGTTTTATCGATTCCGGAAACAGCTCGCCATCTTTTAACATGGCATTGGATGAAGCGTTGCTTGATTGGCATAGTCAGGGAAAAATACCACCTGTGATTCGGTTTTATGGATGGGACCCTCCTACACTTTCAATCGGTTATTTTCAGAAGGTGGAAAAAGAAATTGATATGGATGCCGTTAAAGAGCATAATCTTGGTTTTGTAAGAAGACCAACTGGAGGAAGAGGTGTTTTGCATGAACACGAGCTTACTTACAGTGTCATTGTTTCGGAGGAGCATCCAAAGATGCCTAAAACGGTAACAGAGGCTTATCGTGTTATTTCGGAAGGCATTTTAAATGGTTTTCATCATTTAGGGCTTGAAGCTTATTTTGCGATTCCAAAAACATTAGAAGAGCGGGATTCATTGAAAAATCCACGTTCTGCTGTATGTTTTGATGCCCCAAGTTGGTATGAGCTTGTGGTAGAGGGAAGAAAAGTTGCAGGTAGTGCGCAAACTAGGCAAAAAGGAGTCATTCTTCAGCATGGTTCCATTCTCTTGGATTTAGATGAGGAAAAGTTGTTTAGTTTATTCAAATATCCAAATGAGAGGGTTAAGGAACGAATGAAAAAGTCCTTTAAGGACAAAGCGGTTGCTATTAATGACATCAGTCCAAGAAGAATTACGCTTGAGGAAGCGAAAGATGCTTTTTATAAGGGCTTTGCTGAGGGATTAAATATCGAACTAGAACCATATCAATTATCAGATGAAGAACTGGAATATGTTAACCAAATAGCGAAGAATCGCTATGAAAATAACGAATGGAATTTTAAAAGATAAATAAAAGCGGCTGCACCCGTTAACGTTTTACCAAGTGGTGGCCGCTTTTTCGTTTTTTATCATTTTTGAAATCAAGGTGCGAAATTTGTTAAAATTACTCAGTTTTAATGAAAAAATAGTTCTTTGCTATGCCATTCTTTAAAATCTAGTATTTTTTAAGTTTGACAAAATAAGTGTTTTTTGTCTTAGATACAATATATAGGGGTACATAATACGATTTGTGTACTATATATTGATTTTTTAGTTGCTTTTTATTGTTTCTGTATGTTAATTTAGTTTTATTAACTAACAAGAACTAGAATAGCTTACTAGAAGGAACATAGCTATAGAATTTATTGATAAAGGAGTTGTATTCATGTCTGTAGTATTTAGGCAAAATATGAATATTGATTTTGGGAGGTTGAATGAGGACATCCGCTTATTTCCTCAGGTGCACCCGGTTACACCAGATATGAAGATAACTCACAAGGGTGTTTCGCGCTTAGTCATGTTAGATCGCTACACCTTTAAAGACACAGAAAAAATAACCCTTACAAATGGCGATTTTGTTGTTCTTACGATTAAAGAAGACCCAAAATTCCCTGCCCGAGGCTTAGGATACATTCAAGAGATAGACTGGGAGAATAAGAAAGCAAAGGTGTTGGTTGAAGAGGAATTTCGAGGCGTTCTCGATGGTGATGCAGCCGAAACAGGAATGATTTGGTGCTCCCTTGATGTAATTGAAAAGCCTTTGGAACTGTTCTATGAGCAGATTGCCAAACGAGTTGCCACGGGTATTGCAGCAGTCGAGGAAACAGAAGAAAAACGGAAAGAATGGGCGGAGAAGTTTTATCAAGAGCTGGTAAACTTAAACTTCATTCCTGCTGGCCGCGTTCTTTATGGGGCTGGTGCAAACACTGAGGTGACATATTTCAATTGTTATGTAATGCCTTTTATTCCGGATTCACGTGAAGGTATTTCAGACCACCGAAAGCAGGTAATGGAAATCATGAGTCGCGGTGGCGGTGTAGGTACGAATGGATCAACATTAAGACCGCGCAATACCTTGGCAAGAGGTGTAAACGGAAAATCTTCTGGATCGGTTTCATGGCTGGATGACATTGCAAAATTGACACACCTTGTTGAGCAAGGTGGATCAAGACGTGGTAAAGCAGCCTAAGTGCCTCGTCTATAAAAAAACCTCGTGAATTGCTGGGAACTCTTTAATGACTAGTTGGCTACAACGAAACCGGAAACGGTAATCGTGAATGCTTAAAAACAACAGTGGATAAAGACAATCAGCAGCCAAGCTCCTACGTCTTTGAAAAAAGATATGGAGAAGGTTCAACGACCATCGAAAGCACACGAATAGTGGAAGCGAGTAGAGTAGGGACCAAGTGGTTCCGAAGCGCGAGGGCACTCAATAGAGTGTAAGAAATGGTCTGAACTCTAGGGCGACCTAGAGAGTTGATGTAACGAATCAACGTAACATATTGGCACAGATGATCATGCTAGCAGATTGGCATCCAGACATTATTGAGTTTATTATCTCCAAAATGCAAAATCCAAGAATACTAAGATTCTTAATTGAAAATTCATCTGATGAAACAATTAAAAAGCTTGCTAAAGATAAACTTAAATTCACGCCTCTTACTCTTCAAGAAGAAGCCATGTATCAAGGAATTGTAAATTATAAAAACATTCCTGGTTATGGTGGATTCAGTTCTACTATCATAGCTGATGCAGAGGAAAAGCTGGCAGAAGGTGGTACTTATTCGGTCCATAATCCTGATTTTCTAACTGGTGCAAATATTTCTGTCTGCTTGACGAAAGAATTTATGGAAGCTGTTGAAAATGATGAGGAATATGAACTACGTTTCCCAGCAGTTGAAAGCTATAATGAAGAGGAAATGAAAATCTACAACGAACAGTGGCATAAAGTCGGTGATGTTCGTGAGTGGGAACGTATGGGTCATAAAGTTCGTGTATATAAAAAGATTAAAGCTAAGGAACTATGGAATTTAATTAATATTTGTGCAACCTATTCAGCTGAACCGGGAATATTCTTCATAGATAATGCCAATGACATGACCAATGCAAAAGCATATGGTCAGAAGGTGGTAGCAACGAATCCATGTGGTGAACAGCCACTTGCACCATATTCTGTATGTAACCTGGCAGCGGTTAACCTTGCAGAAATGGCGAATAAGGAAACAAAAACAGTTGATTTCGAGAAGCTAAAGAATACAGTTGCCATTGGTGTGCGTATGCAGGACAATGTGATCAACGCTACTCCATACTTTTTGGAAGAAAACAAAAAACAAGCGCTTGGTGAACGCCGCGTGGGCCTTGGAGTAATGGGATTGCATGACCTCCTAATCTATTGTGAGACCGAGTACGGTTCACCGGAAGGAAATAAGCTGATCGATCAAGTTTTTGAAACTATTGCAACAACTGCCTATCGTGAATCGATTAAATTAGCAAAAGAAAAAGGAAGCTTCCCATTCTTAGTAGGCGAAACGGAAGAAGAAACGAATCGCTTACGTCAAGCTTTCATTCAGACTGGATATATGAAAAAAATGCCTGAAGATATTCGTCAATCTATTTTGGAACACGGAATTAGAAATTCTCATTTGCTGACTGTTGCACCAACGGGTAAAGTATTTGCCCCCAGTGTTCGTAAGAATGCTGCGTAAACTTAGCTATATGCGGGAAACTCTGGCGTATCTCTTACTACCTTGTCTTGCCAACAATGAATGGGTAAAAATGTAAGAGTGTTGGCATAAGCCTACCAGACAATCCGCAGGGAAGTCGTGGCTGACCCCTCAACGACTACACGCTAAGCAACCATATTACTAGATTTTCGGTGAATATCTTTGTCATAGTAAAAAGGGATTCATCAATGGTTGAAGATATAGTCTGACCCATATGGCGACATATGGAGCGGGTACTAATAATCCCGCCCTCTATAAATGAATGATAGAGAGTAACAAACGTGAGTACTGGTACAATGGTCGGCGTCTCAACAGGTTTAGAGCCATATTTCTCTTTCTCTTATTACCGGAGCGGACGCCTGGGTAAATTTATTGAAGTGAAAGCTGATATTGTTCAGGAATACTTAGAGCGAAATCCAGAGGCAGATCCAAACAACCTTCCACATTGGTTTGTTACTGCGATGGACCTTACTCCTGAAGCGCACGCAGATGTACAATGTGTTATCCAAAGATGGATTGACAGTTCTATTAGTAAAACAGTGAATGCACCAAAAGGTTATAGTGTGGAACAGGTTGAAAAAGTTTACGAACGTCTATATCGCGGCGGTGCAAAGGGTGGAACAGTTTATGTTGATGGTTCCCGTGATTCCCAGGTATTAACACTGAAAGCGGAAGAGAATAAAACGGAACAATTATCTATTTTTGACAAGGATGAAAAGCAGCCAGTAGTCCTAGTGGATACTATCACTGATCTTCGTTCCACTGATGTAACGATTGGTTCTGAGGTCGGTAATACTTGTCCTGTATGCCGCAAAGGAAAGGTGAAAGAAATTGGAGGCTGCAATACTTGTACGAATTGCGGAGCACAATTAAAATGTGGATTATAAGGATTTTTTAGAAGTAAAATTGTAGATTTATAAAAAACTCGTACGGTTATACGGGGCTGTCTAAAAAGTCCATTTAAGAGAAAAATGAACCCAAATTAAAAGCCCAAGAATGTTGATTTAACAGCATTCTTGGGTTTTGCTTTTATAAAGATTTCGGCTGAAATACCACTTTCCGGACAGCCCTGCGATTTTTTGTCTATATGAGTGGAATTTCATAAGATGAGAAGTTGTAGATTTTAAAAAAAGTTGTACTGTTTTAGAATTATTGTGGATTGGAGAGATTCAAACTGTTAAAATTTTACACAAAAGAATATATATTAGAAAAAACAAAACAGAAAGGATTTTAACCTATAATTGGTAAAATTAAAGTTTTTTAGAATATGCGGTTGTTTGAATTCTTGCTTCTAATTATCTAACTTATTATTTTAAATAGGCGATTTTATATATAAATAGGACGATTCTCAAGCAACTTGATGAAAACATTTCTACTTTCGGAAGAAGAAAATAAGTAATTAATAATGCAACTGATTCCCTACGCAAATGTTTGTATTCAATTAATGGGCAGGATTATGGAATTAGAATCTCCTTTTGAATATAAAAATTTTTTTTTAAAAATAAAGTTTATGTACTATACACTGCATTAGGGAGAGATTGTTTCAATGAAGGAGCTAAACGCGACTGATTATGAAAAACAATTGATAGAAATAATCAAAAGTGACAAATATATTATGTCAATTCTGAAAGTGATTGAGAAATTAAATTTAAACGATGCTTGGGTATGTGCTGGACTTATTAGAAATAAAGTTTGGGACATTTTACATAACACAGTAACTCCTTTAAATGACATTGATGTTATTTATTTTGATGCTTCGGATACTTCGTGGGAAATGGAAAAGCAATTAGAGAATGAATTAAATGTTTTGCTTCCAAATCAGCCTTGGACAGTAAAAAATCAAGCCCGTATGCATTTGAAAAGTGGCTTTAATCCCTTTTCTTCGACATATGATGGTGTAGCTCATTTTCCAGAAACTCCAACTGCAATAGCTGTAAGACTCTGTAATAAGGAACTTGAGATTATGGCTCCATATGGAATACAGGATTTATTTGAAATGAAGGTAAGACCTACACCATTTTATAAAAAGGATAGCGAATATTATTCAATTTATGTTGGACGTGTTAAAAAGAAAAAATGGGATGAAATATGGAGAAGTTTGTCTATAGAACTTTAACATGAATATCTAATTTCATATTCTACTAACTGGAACGATTGAGAAGATAGGTCAGCGAAAATGATCAAACTTTTTTACAAAAGTTGTGCAATGTTTCACAAATAAATGTCCCGTTTTGATCAATCTTTTTTTCAAAAGGGGTTCTTTTAACTTCGCGTAAAATGTGGGTTTGTGAGGTATTTTTGATTAAACTTTTTTAAAACCAACAGAAGTGGATTAGCGAAGGTCGAGGTCTGGCTGAGGCTCTGCTTATAAGTCATGGCTAACGATTCAAGATGTTTCTGACAGTAAAGCGTGAAATTTTAGAAGAAGTTGGTTTGAAAGTAAAAGATAGCTTAACGTATGTACTCAGTACATAACAGTTACTGGTGAAAATGTAGTAAATATTGTATTTTTTTGCGAATATGAATCAGGTGAGGCAATTCCTAATAGTCCTGATGAGGGTGAAGATGTGTTGTGGTTAACGACTGAAGAAAAGAGTATCAGACATGCCGAATTGTTGATTTCAAGATCATAATTAGTACTGGGGTGGTGGTTAATGTTGAAGAAAATATATGTGGTTAGGCATTGTGAAGCAGTAGGACAATCCCCTGATGCACAACTTACAGATAAAGGACTTAAACAAGCATTTGAATTATGTGAGTTTTTTTCCAATATTAAAATAGATCAAATTATTGCAAGTCCGTATAGGCGTGCCATTGAATCTATTCAACCACTGGCAAAAAGATTAGGTTTAGAAGTTGAGATCGATAGGAGATTGACAGAACGTATTCTTAGCACTAAAAATCTTTCTGATTGGTTTGAAAAACTTAGAAGTACATTTGAAGATATAGAATTGAAATTTGAAGGTGGAGAGTCCAGCAGAGAAGCGATGAACCGAATTGTTGAGGTTGTAGATGAGATTTTTAGTAGAAACAATGATCATACAGTCGTTGTTACACATGGTAATTTAATGTCCTTACTTTTCATGTTTTATAGTAAAGATTTTGGGTTCGATAATTGGAAAAGTCTTAGTAATCCTGACGTATTTCTCTTAATTAAAGAAGGTAATCAGGTAACTTTTAAAAGGATATGGAAATAAAAAAGGTACCCACAATGAAGATTTGTAATTAAGCTAATGGGGATGTGTAAAGGGGGATTTTTGGACTATACGTATAAGAACTATTCAAAATATGAATCGAGATACTTATTAAAGATTCTCTATTACAGCGAATTATACACGGAGAAAAAGTATTCGAGAAACAATATAACTTTGATAAAGACAAACAAATGCCTTCGTATAATTGTCTATAATTATTTCACGAAACTGATGAAACATTTGAAAATTATTATTTGTGAGTGCCATTGATAGAAATTGATTTTATGGGTCGTCTAGTAATTTATGCGGTAATTGATGATATTCTAGATTGGTTTTACGTATTTTTGTAGGATTAGAAGGTTGTTTGGTGCGGTAATGTCATTAAAGTATATGGGAAAAGGAATGTAAAGTATAATTCGTAAATTTTATCTTTTCTGAATTATTTATTGTATTTTATTAATTATTATGATATAGTGGATAAAAATTACATACCGTGTAAGAAGAGGTACCACGTAAAGTGTGTTTAAAAGGGAAACTGGTGCAAATCCAGTACTGTCCCGCAACTGTAATTCGGAGCAACTCTTATTATTGCCACTGAGTAATTGGGAAGGCAAGAGAAGCGATGATGATAAGTCAGGAGACCTGCCTCATTCTAGTACACACCAAAGCTCACGGGGAAATGGGCGGTGTTTTGTGCGATTCTATCAGTGTGTTTTCACGCTTATTTGAGTATGCATAGATTAATCCGAAGCTGTTTCCTACATGGGAAACAGCTTTTTTAGTTGTTATATAATAAGGAGGCTTATCAAATATGAATGTCATTAGTACTGTAGTAGGGTATCCGTATATCGGGCCGAAAAGAGAATGGAAACGAATAATTGAAAGATTTTGGAAAAATGAATTAACTGAACATGAATTTGAAGCGGAGTTAAAGCAACTTCGTATTGATCGCTTAAAGCACCAGCAAGATTTAGGGCTAGAATACATCACAGTCGGTGATTTTACAAAGTATGACCGTATGCTTGATCTAGCGGTTATGTTTAATTTAATTCCAAAGCGTTACGATGTATTAGAAAATCCGACAAAAAATGAATTGTATTATGCTATGGCTCGCGGGGCAAAAGATGTAGTCGCGTGTGAAATGACAAAGTGGTTTAATACAAACTATCACTATATTGTGCCGGAATATGAAGGACAAAAATTATCCTTACAAAGAAATGATATTTTAGATCAATTTTTAGAGGCACGTGATGAAGTAGGAATTATTACAAAACCAACAATTATAGGTCCTTATACGTTTGTTGATTTAGCGAAAGGTTATGATGAAAAAGAAAAAGCATTATTTATTCTCCAACTCATTCCATTATATGCTCAAGTAATTAATGAATTAACAGAAGCTGGGGCAGAATGGATTCAGATTGAAGAACCATCATTTACAAAAAACCTCCCAATTGAAGAAATTCAATTAATTGAGGAAATCTATAAGCAACTTTGTAAGTTAACACCACACGCTAAATTACTTGTACAAACATACTTTGAGTCATTATTTGCTTATGAACGTTTAATCCAGCTACCAGTTGATGGTTTTGGATTAGACTTTGTTCATGATAATAAACAAAATTTAAAATCCATCCAAAAATTTGGGTTTCCAAAAAATAAAACATTAAGCATTGGTGTTATTAATGGTCGAGATATTTGGTCAGTTAATTTTGCGGAAGCAGTTTCAATCATTAATTCAGTAAAACAGTTAACAAATATAGAAAATATATGGATTAGTTCTTCTTGTAGTTTACAGCATGTGCCTGTGTCAAAAAATATGGAAGAAAAGCTACCAAAAGAGTTATTTGATCATTTAGCCTTCGCTGATGAAAAAATACGTGAAATTGCACATATTACGCACTTTATGCAAAAAGGAAGTTGGTTAAAAGAAGGATTAGTTGCAAATAGCATGAAGGTAATTCAAGCACTTGCGACGCATCCGGTTCGTCAAAATAAACGTGTTGAAAAAGCTTTAGCCAATTTGACACCAATGGATTTCAAACGTTCTGTTTCATATAAAGAGCGTCAGCAAATTCAAAAGGAGGCATTAAAGTTACCAGATTTCCCAACAACAACGATTGGTAGTTTTCCTCAATCTACCGAAGTAAAGAAAACACGTAGTGCTTGGCGTAAAGGTGAAATCAGTGATGCACAATATGCTCAATTTTTAAAAGAAGAAACAGCTCGCTGGATACAAATTCAAGAGGAAATCGGATTAGATGTTCTTGTCCATGGGGAATTCGAGCGTACAGACATGGTGGAGTATTTTGGTGAGCATTTAACAGGATTTTCCTTTACAGACTTTGGATGGGTGGTTTCTTACGGTTCACGTTGTGTGAAGCCTCCGATTATTTACGGTGATGTTGAATGGACACATCCAATGACAGTAAAAGAAGTCGTAGAAGCACAAAAACTTACTGAAAAGTATGTAAAAGGCATGTTGACAGGTCCAGTAACAATTTTAAATTGGTCATTTGTTCGAAATGATCTTTCTCGAGAAAAAGTGGCACTACAAATTGGCTATGCACTACGTCAAGAGGTAGAGGCTCTTGAGAATGCAGGCATCAAAATTATTCAAGTGGATGAGCCAGCATTACGTGAGGGATTGCCATTACGTAAAGAAAATTGGGCTGATTATTTACGCTGGGCAGTTGATGCTTTTAAGCTTACCACATCTAATGTTGCAACGGATACACAAATTCATACACATATGTGCTATTGCGAATTTAATGATTTTATCGATCCAATTCGATCACTTGATGCAGATGTCATTTCACTTGAAACATCACGTAGCCATGGGGAATTAATCCATTCGTTAAAAGAAAATTCATATGAACTTGGTATTGGATTAGGAGTTTATGATATCCATAGTCCACGTGTACCAAGTGTAGAAGAGATGCTTACTATTATACAAGAAAGCTTAGCGGTTATTCCAAAAGAACAATTCTGGATTAACCCGGATTGTGGACTCAAAACACGTCAAGAAACAGAGACAGTTGCTTCCCTAAAAAACATGGTAGCTGCTGCACAAGTACTGAGAAAACAAGTCGTATCTATCTAATAATGAAAATGGGCAAAGTAATAATTTTTACTTTGCCCTTTTTATTACAAATTAATCTGTGAATTGAGGGCAAGAAATGAATTCAGCAAATATAGGTTTTCGGTAAAATACTGAACATCAGGAATGATAGATTTTACTTCTTTAACTAGCGTTCATTTTTCATTAAAGGGCGAGATTGTGGAACAAGTTATTCAAATTAGTGGAATAGGTTATTAATTGTAGATAACGAATGTATGTTAAATCGAGTCGCAATTTTTCGTTGTTATTGTTATTTCTTTTAGTAGTTCATCTTAAAAAAACCTCCTTAGCAAGATATATTTATATGATGCTAAGGAGGATTAAATTCAAAAGAATGCACTACACGGTCATTTTCCATGAAGTTGAACTATATTCGTAAAGGAATGGGCTGTAAAATCTTAATATATTTCATTTTGATATGGAAGATAAACAATGAAACTAGTACCATGATTCACTTTACTTTTTACTTCTATTTTTCCATTATGTGAGACAACATATTGTTTGGCAATGGCAAGACCTAAACCCGTTCCACCACTATATCTTGTTCGTGCTTCATCGGTACGATAGAATCGGTCAAAAAGGTACGGTAAGTATTCAGGTTCTATTCCTTTACCAGTATCCTCAACAATGATCTTTAAAGCATTTTCTTCTTTAAATAATCGAATGTAGATCTTTCCTTGATTAGGAGTATATCTAATTGCATTCGTTAATAAATTAAGAAAAACTTGTTTCATTCGGTTCTCATCAACAAACACTGTTGTTTCATTTGTTTGAACATCTATAGCCATAGAAATATTTTTTTTTCTTCAGCAATAGGCTCCAAACTGGAAATGAGCCTGTAAGAAAGGTCCACCATATTCGTTGGAGTTTTATTTAACTTTAATTTCCCAGCTTCAGCTAAAGATAAAACTCTTAAATCCTCTACTATTTGATTCAGTCGTATGAGTTCATCTTGTATGGGTAATAAAATTTCTGGTCGAATCATTTGCCCTTGTTGCTGTAAATAATCTAATTTCCCATTGATAATGGTCAGTGGGATTCTAAGTTCATGAGCTACGTCTGCGGTAAGATTTTTACGAACGATCTCTGCTTTTTCCAATTCCTTTGACATATGATTAAACGCTTTCTCTATCTTCCCATATTCATCTTTTGTATTAACTGGAACCCTTATACCAAATTCTCCTTTTCCTAGCCTCTTAATGAATGGTAATAAAACTTGAAGCGGGGAAGCTAACCACTTAGATAATCGATAGGCGATGAAAAGAGAAATGATAATAAGTAAAGAGCTAGCAACTAAAAGTATAATGATTACTGATATTGGTATTCCTATCATAATTTTTGTGAAATTAGCCATCTCTGGGTCATAATAAATAAATTCCCCTACTTTACTATTGCTTATGGTTAAATCTCTTTTTATTCCTAAATTTGCAACTAATTTTAAGGGCGAACTCCCTTTATGATAAATGACTTGTTCACGGTTATCTTTAACCAGGAGTTCTGGATGATCTTGTGTAATATCTTGTAGTAAATCTATTTGTTCAATGTTTTTCCAAGAATTATTATTCTCAACATAATAGGTAGTTAATCTTTTATTAATGATAAGCATTTCCTGACTTCTTGTTTGTTCTAGCCCAGCTTCTATAGTCCCTTGTACCGTAAAGTGGGTTAGTAATATAAAGACAGTACTAATCCCGAGAATGGTTAAGGCTAATGTATAAAATATCTTTCGGTGAAAGCTCATAGTTGATCACCAAAGCGATAGCCAAAACCATAGACTGTTTGAATATATTTCGGGTTGGAAGGATCATCTTCAATTTTTTTCCTTAATCGGCTAATATGAGCATCGACTGTTCGTTCCACGTTTAATAGCTCATCTTCTAGAGCAGCTTTTAATAATTGAAGTCTACTGTATATAATTCCGGGTTTTTCAGCCAGGGTTAACAATAACTTAAATTCAGTTGGCGTTAGTGTAATTTCTTAATTGTTTTTCCATACACGACACTGCGAGACAGAAATTGTAATCTCATCTCGAACTAACTTTTCATCATCCGTCGTAAAAGAGTTGTCCCCAATTCTACGAAGGACTGAACGAATTCGAGCTAATAATTCCCTTAATGAAAATGGCTTTGGTATATAATCATCAGCACCTACCTCAAGGCCAATAATTTTGTCCAATTCATCTGATTTGGCAGTTACCATAATAATGCCAATCTTACTGCTTTTTCTTATTTCACGGCAAACATCAATTCCGTTCATATCAGGCATCATCCAATCTAGGACGACTAATGAAGGATTAAAAGTTTTAATCTTCTGTAGTGCTTCTCTCCCTGATTGAGCTGTAGCTATATTGAACCCCTCATTTTTTAAGAAGGAATACATAAAATCTAGTACTTTTTCTTCATCATCCACTAGTAAGATTGATTCGGTCATTGTTTTTTCTTCTTCCAATATTCTTATTTTTCTATTATACATGAACTATATATGACGGTTGAATATTTCACTGAAACCGTAATAAACCACAACTACATTCTTTATTTGATTTCTGAAAAGCGGGGACGGTTCTCCCGTTTCATTCTTCGTTTTGAAACAGCAGAACCGTCCCCTTGTTTCATACCTACTCTTGACGAATTATTAATAATATTGTGGTTTGGGAGCATATTCATGACAATTCTAATTTCATTGATATGGCTAATAATCGTTGTAATGAAAAAATGTCAGCATCCCATTCAAATTCTAGTATTTGCTGGTAATAGTTATGCAATATTTGCAACCATTCTTAGTGCAATGTTATCTCCAATCCTCAATGGACAATTACAAGGTCCCTTAGCAAATCCATTAGCACTTATAAGTATTATCGTTACAAATATTATTTGGGGCTTATTAATAGGTGTGTTGGCCATACCTTTTATTAAAAAGAGAACATTAACTGAAATGTAATAATGTTATTTGCTCTGCCACAATCGAGCTCATATGTAGTGCAATAATTCCTAGAAAATATACATCTTGTACAATGCCTAACAAAGTAAGAATCCATTTTGATGATTTGTTTATCAATACGGGTTCTTTTATTTTTACGTAAATTTAAGATTGTGTTGTTATGGATCAACCTTTGTTTCAATCTACAGTAGTATGAATATCTCCATCCCTGTATGACGAACTATTTAAGATCTTATAGTCATACAAGAAAAATTTACAGTCTGTCTACTGTACTATTTTACCTGGTCGCTGCTTAAAGATGTAATATGAAAAGGAAAGCGACGTGAATGCCTGAGCTGGGAGAATCTTGTAGTACTACAACATATTTGACCACGAGCTGTAACAATCATCATTAATAAATAATAAGTGAACTCATGGAAGCTTCCTTAGGATTGAAAGCCGTTTTATGTTGACGTTGGAACTGGACATTTCTTGAAGAGATCAATTGGTTTTTTAATAAATATCTTCTTTGGGAGTGGCTGCCATGAATATAGACGGAGTATTCTCCGGAGGAGGAATTAAAGGATATGCATTAATAGGAGCCTGTGAAGAAATTGAAAAGAGAGGTTTAAAATTTGTACGAGTCGCAGGTACTAGTGCAGGTTCCATCATAGCTGCCTTAATAGCTGCCGGTTATACGAGCAAAGAAATTTATCAGCTAATCGATGACATAAATATTTCAGACATGTTGGACGCTCGTAAGACATTCCTGCCCCTAAAAATTACGAAATGGCTGTTGCTTTATTGGAGAATGGGACTTTATAAAGGAAATGCCTTTGAAACATGGATAAAAGAGGTATTAGCAGTAAGAGGGGTGCGAACATTTTCAGATTTACCTCCTAATGCCCTTCGAATCGTGGTGTCTGACCTTTCAAACGGTTGTATGATTATACTTCCCGATGATTTGGTGAAATACGGAATTTCCCCTAGCTCATTTCCTATTTCTAAAGCAATTCGAATGAGTTGCAGTATACCATACTTTTTTGAACCGGTAAAATTGCGTACGAAAAATGGAGTGAATATTCTTGTAGATGGAGGGGTTTTAAGTAACTTCCCAATGTGGCTGTTTGATAAAGAGAATATAAAAAAAGTTAGGCCTGTACTGGGAATTAAGTTGAGTTCAAATGAACTAGAGCATGAAAAGCATAAAATTAATAATGCGATTGAACTTTTCGGAGCCTTATTTGAAACAATGAAGGATGCACATGATGCAAGGTATATTTCGCGAAAACATGAGAAAAATATTATTTTTATCCCAGCGGATGGTGTAGTTCCAATCGATTTTCATTTAACTGATGAGAAGAAAAAAGAATTAATTGAATTAGGAAAAAAACATGCGCGGTTGTTTTTAAATAAGTGGTGTTATTAGTGACAAAGAGAGAAGCTTTCTTCAAAAAAACTAAATAATATAATGAGCAGGCAATCTTTAAAATGGATTTATTTGAAGAGAAATAGGAGGCTATTCGGTCCCTAGACAAAGGTCAAAAAATAAACATTTATAAGTCCATCATCATTAAGAAAAAAATCGAGCATTCAAAAAGAAGCTCGATTTTTCTTTTTCCCTTTTTTTCCGTCTATTACCGTAAGATGAGAAGGAGGTTTCTTTTTTAACCTGCCTTTTTTCAATGTGGATAAATTCCCTATGGAATAATTTTTAGCAGAAGAATCTCCATTTTTTTGTAGGAATCGTTTTTTTGACTTTCTAGCTGCTCTAAGAAATGCGCGCTGCTCTTTTTTCTGAGGGCTTGAAATTGAAAATCTGCGAACAACATAAAAAATAATCAAACCTATCACAACAAAGACAGCTATTTTTTGAATAAAACCAGCCGGGTTCTCAGTTACTTGACCTATAACGCCTATTAAGGCAAGGGTAATTAGCGTCCCTATAATAATTACGGATGTCCGATTTTTCAAGAAAAGCCACCTCCCTAAGAGCATGATAAGCATTTTTTTTGCCTTTTAAACACTGAAAAAGCAAAAATTTAGACAATTCCCTCATTTTCAATCAGTTGATTTGTCTCTTCCTCTTTCTTTAGCAGTTCTTTAAACGAAAGTATGGCTACTTCTACTTGATCATCATCTGGTTCTTTTGTTGTTAATAATTGCAACCAAAGACCAGGGAGTCCGAGATATTTTAGTACAGGAATGTCTCTTAATTTATTGGTAATTTGGAGAATTTCAAACGATATTCCCAAAACAACAGGAATTAATAAGAGCCGGTCTAAAATTCGAAGCCAAAGTGGAGAAGTAGGAACAAGCATATAAACAAATACCCCGACAATGACTGTAAATAAAATAAAGCTACTTCCACATCGGTAGTGAAGCCGGGAATGAGCCTGAACACTTTCGACCGTTAATTCGGCACCAGCCTCATATGTATTAATTACTTTATGCTCTGCTCCATGATATTGAAACACTCTTTTTATTAATGGAGTTAATGAGACGAAGTAAATATACAATAGTAAAAGCAATAGTTTAAAAAGCCCTTCGATCATCACTTGGGCAAAATCAGACGGAAATATGGACCTGGTTAATTCAGCTAAAAATACAGGTATTAAGGTAAAAGCAAATTTTCCAAATAGAAATGAAATGACACCTATCACAGCTACTCCAAGGTACATCGTTAATTTTGAGACTTCTTTATCTTTAATAGTTTCATCATCTTTAGGGTCAATATCAAAGCGTTCTGTGGAGAAGTTTAAATGCTTAGAACCGTTCGCGCTTGCTTCAATAATAGCAATAATACCGCGGATAAACGGAATTTTTTTGAATTTGGATAATAACGAATTTGTTTTTCGTGGTAAATGAAAATATTCAATAGAATGATCTTTTCTACGAATTGCGGTCACATAATGATGTTTTCCGCCAAACATAACTCCTTCAACTACAGCTTGGCCGCCATAGACATTTTTTGTGGTAGTGGACATGTATGATAACACCAGCCTATTACATAGTTGTTCCATAACAGAAAGGTTCTGTATGTATTTACATGTATTTTACAAGAAAAATGAAAAAACCTCTAGGAGGTGACATAAAATTTCCATTTAATTTTCAAGAAAATTTTTTAATGCAAGGGATTGGAAATTTAAGGGCATAATAATTATGGCTTAAATATATGAAATGCAAAGATACAGCCTGTGCAATCATGTAATAGACATAAAAGGAAAAGGAGGTTTTAATAGTATGTCTAATGAATTAAATTATGGAAAGTATCCCAAACCCATGTCTATGCCTGTCATGGTTTTTTGGACAGGTTTATTTGGAGGTATATTTTGGGGAATAATGGGATTTTTCTTATCTTTTTTTCATTTAACGGAAATTCGGCCAAATGTAATCCTTGAGCCCTGGCTTCTGGGAAATTGGAAGAATGAATGGCAAGGAACGGTTGTATCAATTCTATTATTTGGTGTTTTGTCTATTGGAGTAGCGTTTATTTATTATGCCTTATTAAAAAAGTTTAGCCATTGGTTGGTTGGAGCTGCTTATGGAGTCGTATTATTTATCATTGTGTTTTTCTTTCTTCATCCATTTTTTCCAGGAATTAAACCATTAACTGATCTCAAGTGGAGTACTATTATTTCATCTGTATGTATATTTATTGTATATGGAATTTTCATCGGGTATTCCATCAGTTATGAATATCAAAATAAAGAAGCTCAAGAAAAAGAAACAGCCACTTAATTGCCATTAGTCGGAAAGATAAGGTTGTGATAAAATATTTTTGTCGTGACCCGAAGAAAAAGGAGAGTGAAACCGATGGAGAAATTAGAAAAATTAAGATCAACCTTTTCGGCTCAAGGTATAGACGGAATATTGATCACCAGTCCCTATAACCGACGTTACATATCAAATTTTACCGGCTCTTCAGGTGTTATTTTGATAAGTGTAGATCAAGCATTGTTTATTACGGATTTTCGCTATGTTGAACAGGCACAAAAACAATGTGTAGGTTTCGAGATTATAAAGTACTCAGAAAGCTTTCCTAATGAAGTAGCCAAGCAAGCTAAGAGATTAGGAATCCAAAAGCTAGGTTTTGAAGAAGAGTACGTGACATATTCCTCATTTAAATCATATGAAAAAGAAGTGGAAGCTGAACTTATCCCTATTTCAGGTGTTATTGAAAAGTTACGCTTGATTAAGACGAATGCAGAGATTAAGATATTAAAGGAAGCGGCGGATATTGCTGATGCTGCTTTTAAGCATATTCTAGACTTTATTCGTCCGGGAAAAACGGAACTTGAAGTCTCTAATGAGTTAGAATTCTTTATGAGAAAAGCAGGAGCTACATCTTCTTCCTTTGATATCATTGTTGCTTCGGGTTATCGATCCGCCCTGCCGCATGGTGTCGCAAGTAATAAGGTTATTGAAAAAGGGGATATGGTTACCCTTGACTTTGGAGCTTATTATAAAGGGTATGTATCAGATATCACAAGAACAGTTTCCGTTGGTGAGCCTGATGCCAAACTTAAGGAAATTTATCAAATTGTTCTTGAAGCCCAACAACGAGGGATGGATGGAATTAAACCAGGTATGACTGGTAAGGAAGCAGATGCCCTAACCCGTGACTACATATCAGAAAAAGGGTATGGTGAATATTTCGGTCACTCAACTGGACATGGAATTGGTTTAGAGATTCATGAAGGTCCGGCACTTTCATCAAAATCTGATATTATTTTGGAACCGGGGATGGTTGTAACTGTAGAACCGGGTATTTATATCCCAGGTCTTGGTGGCGTAAGGATTGAGGATGATACGCTTATTACGAATGATCATAATGAAACGCTGACTCACTCAACAAAAGAGTTAATTATTTTGTAAATGATTTAGGAGGATTTTTGCATGATTTCAGTTAACGATTTCCGTACTGGATTAACGATCGAAGTAGATGGCGGCATTTGGCGCGTCATTGATTTCCAACATGTAAAGCCAGGAAAAGGAGCAGCATTTGTTCGTTCTAAATTACGCAATCTGCGCACTGGCGCTATTCAAGAAAAAACTTTCCGTGCTGGTGAAAAAGTAGAAAAGGCACAGATTGATAATCGCAAAATGCAATATTTATATGCAAGTGGCGATCAACACGTGTTTATGGACATGGAATCTTATGAACAAGTTGAACTACCAGCATCAAGCATTGAATATGAGTTAAAATTTTTAAAGGAAAATATGGAAGTTCAAATTATGATGTTCCAAGGTGAAACGATTGGGATTGAACTGCCTAACACTGTTGAACTTGAGGTAATTGATACTGAGCCTGGTATTAAAGGAGACACCGCTTCAGGTGGTTCTAAACCTGCAACACTTGAAACAGGTCTTGTCGTTCAAGTTCCATTTTTCGTAAACCAAGGAGACAAATTAATTATCAACACAGCAGAAGGTACGTACGTTTCTCGTGCTTAGTTAACTTAAAGCCTGCATCCTATCTTTTTTGAGGATGACGGGCTTTTTTTATTTAAAAAATATTTTTCCACTTCAAGAATAATAAAGCGGCGAGATATTTTTGTTTTCCCCTTACCGTTACATTCCCTACCATTTTCGAAATATCGCCTGGTTCTGAAAAGAGGTCTTCTGGGATCTCTAAACAAATCCAATTGTCCCTGTTCTGATAGTAAGTAGAATTCTTTGTAAATATCGTGCCAATCAATACTATTTGGAATCCCCTTTCGCCAATTTTTCATCCTATTATTTAGAAAGTCCTAGATAGCAACAATCTTCACGAAAAAAGTCTTACAAATAAAGGTATTAAGTTTTTTTATTTATTAACTTCACAAAATAGTTAGAATTTAAATTCTTCCAAAAGATAAATTTTTGTTAATATGGATTCGTAATCATTAATATAGAAAGGGGTGACACAGATCTTGAAGAAGCTATCTACTCTATTTCTTTCAAGTATTGCTGCGGTCCTTATCTCTACAGCATGTAGTTCAAATAAACCGAATTTAACACTCGATGAAAAACATAAGCCATTACCTGACTATGTTTTAAATTCTTCTAAAGAAATTCAAGAAACATATATCATGGTGTCCAATTATCCTGAGGTGGTTGCGGGAGTTCCATGCTATTGTGGCTGTTATGCACAAGATAATCATGAGAGTAACTTAGATTGCTATATCGATCATTTTGGTGAGGATCACGCGGTTGAAGAATGGGACTCCATGAGTATAGCTTGAGGTGTTTGTATTGATATCGCCCGGGAGGCGATCGAATTGCATCTTGAAGGTAATAGTCCAAAAAAAATTTATGAAATTATTACAAAGAAATATGAAAATTATGGGGAACCAACCCCAACCCCTGAACCATCTTGAGAAAATTTTCGGTAATATAAACGATATAAAAAATAGAATAAATTGATAAAGGATTGAACCTGATAGTAGGGTACAATCCTTTTTTTATTTAGAGGAAAAAATAATCTTGACTTCGAGAATGGTCTAGCTCTACCCCCTAGAGGCTAATGTTCTTCGGTCTCCGCCCTACGATAAGTCAACATCGAATCACCAACGGCTCTTCGTGTTTCCTTTATCTCAGTTGGAGCCCACCACAAGGAAGGCTTCGGCAGCATCCACATCGCACGACCGAAAGCGATAGCTTTTTGGAGGAGGCCATACGCAGCTGAACAGGGGGCTTTCGCTTTTCTAAAATAATAAGAAAATATCTGTTCGACTTTGAGAACTGTCTAGCTCCAGCCCCTAGCTGCTAGTGTCCTTCGATCTCCGCCCTACGATAAGTCAACATCGAATCGCCTTCGGCTCTTCGTGTTTCCTTTATCTCAGTTGGAGAACCTCCAGGACATACGCAGCTGAACAGGGGGCTTTCGCTTTTCTATCTAGCAAAAGGTAGTAGAAGATTTAACAGATTTGATAGTCATAATGTGTTCATGAAGGCATACATTTTAATTAATGAGATATCAGAAAAAAAGGAGGACGCTTCGTGGAATCGATTCTAAACTTTTTACCTAATAACATTGCCGCTATGATCACCAAAATCCCTCCTAAACAAAAAGAAGAACTCGAGGAAATTAGAATTCGGATTAATCGGCCGATTGAATTAACACTTCAGGGGACGCCCAGATTCTTGTCCTATATCATTCAGCCGGAAGATGCATTTCATCTAATGAATAAAATTAGCCAATATTCAATTTACGCACTCGAGGAAGAACTAAAACGTGGATATATCACTGTTTCAGGAGGGCATCGGATTGGACTTGCCGGTAAAGTCATTCTTGAAGAAGGAAGGGTTAAGGCGATACGGGATATTTCCTCATTTAATATTAGAATCGCAAAAGAGAAGATTGGGAGTGCAGAACCTATTCTACCGTTTATTTTCCATGACAATTGGATGAATACAATGATTATAGGGCCGCCGCAAACGGGCAAAACAACCCTATTACGAGATTTAGCCAGGATTATCTCGACCGGAAGTAATGGCATACCAGCTAGCAAGGTTGGGATTATTGATGAGCGAAGCGAGATTGCAGGCTGTGTAAATGGGGTTCCGCAATTAACGTTTGGTCATCGCTTAGATGTACTGGATGCTTGCCCAAAAGCCGAAGGAATGATGATGATGATTCGCTCCATGAGTCCTGAAGTTTTAGTTGTCGATGAAATTGGGCGTAAAGAAGATGCTGTGGCCATTCAGGAAGCGATTCATGCAGGGATAAAGTTAATCATGACTACACACGGGACGAGCCTTGAGGAAATAAAAAATCGCCCCTCATTAAAAGAAATACTTCAACAGAAGGTTTTTCATCGTTTTATTATACTCAGTAGAAAAGACGGACCTGGTACGGTTACTCAAATTTTAAATGAAGACGGGAAAGAATTGGAATCAAAAGTGAGCGTGATGTAAATGGTGAAGCTAATCGGTGCCATTTTCATTATTGTTTCAACGACTGTCATTGGGTTTGAAGCGGCAAGGCATTTAAGTGAACGTCCCAGACAATTAAGAGCCTTAAGATCCGCACTTCAATCGCTCGAGGCAGAAATCATGTATGGTTATACTCCTTTGCATGAAGCTTCAAGGCGATTAGCGGCTCAGCTATCAAAGCCAATCGCAACCTTTTTTGAATCTTTTTCTAAAAAATTAACAGATTCAGAAACAACGGTAAAAGACGCATGGGAAGCAAGTTTAAAAGACGTTTGGAAATCAACCGCTTTAAAACAGGCTGAATTTGAAATCATGAAGCAATTTGGTGAAACACTTGGGCGCCATGATCGCTTTTCCCAGCAGAAACATATTATGCTTACACTTTCCCATCTGGAAAGAGAGGAAGCCGAAGCCATACAAGCACAGGGAAAGTACGAAAAAATGATGAAGAGTCTTGGATTTCTATCAGGATTGTTACTGATTATTTTATTATTTTAGGGGGAAAAGCAATGGGTTTAGAAGTGGATATTATATTTAAAATAGCGGGAGTTGGAATTGTTGTTGCGTTTTTGCATACCGTTTTGGATCAGGTCGGTAAAAAAGAATATGCACAATGGGTAACTCTGTTTGGATTTATCTATATTCTGTTCCAAGTTGCTTCCATTGTTGATGACCTCTTCCAAAAAATAAAATCAGTATTTTTGTTTCAATAGAAGGGAGGCTATTTGCCATTGAAATCATAAAAATTGTCGGAGTTTCCCTAGTAGCCACTTTTCTAGCATTAATCATTAAAGAACAAAAACCAAATCTCGCCTTTCTATTAATTGTTTTTGTCGGTTGTACTATTTTTCTATTTTTAATAGATAAAATTTATGAAATTATTCATATGCTGGAACGATTAGCCCTAAATGCGAAAGTGAATTTGGTTTATGTAGAGACCATCCTTAAAATTATTGGAATAGCTTATATCGCTGAGTTTGCGGTTCAAGTTACAAAAGATGCTGGTCAAGGGGCTGTTGCTTCAAAAATAGAATTAGCAGGAAAAGTCATTATTCTTGCCATGGCTATCCCAATCCTGACGGTTTTAATCGAAACAATCATTAATCTTATTCCGAATTAAAGGAGAGTCTCTAAAAAGAGGTGTAAATCAATGAAGCAAAGGCTCGGGATTATACTGATTATGATTCTTTTATTCTTTTTTTTGCATATTCCAAGTGTACAAGCCTCACTAGAGTCAGAACATAAAACTAATTCACTTTCACCACAGGAACTCGTTGATCAGCAATTGGAAAGCATGGATTTGTCTGAACTGAAACAATTTTGGGAGGATATAAGCAATAAATACGGAGGTTACCTTCCGGAGAGTCAAAAAGGAAGCCTCTACGATTTTATTAAAGGTGAAAAACAGTTCTCTATTAAAGAATGGGGAAAAGGGTTTTTAAAATTTCTATTTCATGAATTTGTTGCTAATGGTAAGCTGTTAGGTTCATTGATATTACTGGCTATCTTTAGCATGTTTTTACAAACAATGCAAAATGCTTTTGAAAAAAGCAATATTAGTAAAGTGGCATATGCGATTGTTTATATGGTGCTCGTAATCCTTGCTTTAAACAGTTTCCACATCGCTATTAGCTATACGAATGAGGCGATAGGAACGATGATTTCGTTTGTACTAGCACTCATTCCGCTACTCCTTGGATTGATTGCCGCTTCAGGGGGCCTAGTCTCAGCAGCATTTTTTCATCCAGTCATCCTATTTCTAATGAATACAAGCGGAATGCTCATGCAATATATCATTCTACCTTTGCTCTTTTTAGCTACCTTACTAAGTATTGTCAGCACATTGTCTGATCAATATAAAGTAACACAGCTGGCACAGCTTCTTAGGAACTGGAGTATCGGATTAATGGGCCTTTTTTTGACCGTATTCCTTGGAGTTATTTCAGTTCAAGGTGCTTCTGCAGCAGTAACAGATGGAATTACCATTCGAACGGCTAAATTTATCACTGGGAATTTTATACCTGTTATTGGAAGAATGTTTACTGATGCAACGGATACAGTCGTAAGCGCTTCAGTATTGTTGAAAAATACAGTAGGAATAGCCGGTGTTGCCATTTTACTTATTATTGTTGCCTTCCCGGCGCTCAAAATATTAATGATTTCCTTTATTTACAAATTTGCTGCTGCCATTCTTCAGCCACTAGGGGGCGGACCAATTATTACTTGTCTAGATATTATTAGCAAAAGTGTTATTTATGTTTTTGCAGCACTCGGCATCGTTTCATTGATGTTCTTTTTAAGTATTACAGTTATCATCGCTGCCGGAAATTTAACCATCATGATGAGATAGGGGGGAAGCAAATACATGGATTTTTTAAAAGAGTGGGTAACTAATATTATTCTTTTTATCTTACTTGCAACCATCATTGATATGTTACTCCCTAATTCAAGTATGCAGAAATATACCAAAATGGTTACAGGGCTACTTTTAATTGCAATAATCCTTTCCCCTATCTTTAAGTTGATCTCTAAGGACTTTGAGTCGGCAATAATGGAAATCCCTTCTTATCAATCACCTAGTGAAAATAATATGAAAAATTTAATTGATGACAAGAAAAAAGAAATACAAGCCTCCCAACACGCATATATTTTAAAGGAAATGGCTGTCCAGCTAAGAAAGGATGTAGAGGAGGAGTTGATGGATCAATACGGATTGGAGATCGCTAACATTGATATCAGTTTGAAGGAAGAAAATAATACAGCCACCATAGAAAATCTCCAAAAGGTAACTATACTACTTAAGCAGCCGGAGACAGCAGTCGAATCTGTCGAAGCAGTAAAACCAATTGTCATAAATACAGATATACCTCTTCCATCATCAACTAAAACAACAGAAGAAACGGAACAGATAGCCGTATTTTTATCAAAGAAATGGAATGTAACAGACAAAATCATTGAAGTTTCGATAGAAGGGGGGATCGATTAATAGAATGGAAAAGAATCAAGGACCACAAACATGGATTAAAAAGCTACTTAAAAAGGATGAAAGAGAGGGGAAATCAGGTAGTAAGTCAGGGAAATATCAGTATATGATCCTTGTGTTATGTATTGGGGCTGCATTTATGATTATAGGAAATATGGTATTCAAATCTGACGACGGCTCCTCTGTCGTACCTGTAGCAACAAATGCACAGACAGAAACAGAAGATGTTCCAGCCTTTGGTTTGAAAAAAAACACGGGTAATAAGGAAATTGTCGAGTATGAGGAAAAATATGAGGACCAATTAAGAAAAGCCCTCCAAGAAGTGCTGGGAGTGGACGATGTAACCGTTATGGTAAACATTGATTCAACAGATAAAAAGGTATTGGAAAAAAACACAGTAACAAAATCTCAAACTACGGAAGAAGAAGATCAGGAAGGTGGTAAACGAAAGGTAACCGATGTTTCAACTGATGAACAGCTGGTGATTATCCGGAACGGAGAAAAAGAGGTTCCTGTTGTAGTTGAAACGAAAAAACCAGAAATTCGAGGTGTCTTAGTTGTTGCCAAAGGTGCTGACAACATTCAAGTGAAAAAATGGATTGTTGAAGCAGTGACAAAAGTATTAGGCGTACCAAGCCACCGTGTTGCGGTCATGCCGAAAAAATAAAGGAGGAATAGAATATGTTATTAAAAAAACAAACAGTTTGGTTATTAACAATGTTGAGTTTAGTAGTTGTATTATCTGTCTACTATATTACTTCTCCTGAACAGACAAAAAATGAACTTGCTTCTGTAGAAGAAAAAGCAAAAACTGAAAAAGAAAATAGTCAATCAAATAGTAAAACAGAAGCCAAAGATGAAAAGACAGTTGTTTCAACCGTAGCAGGTGATGCTGAGTTCGAAAAGCTTCGTTTGGAGTTGGATGAAGCACGTGGAGAAAAGCTAGAGGAATTAACTGCGATCATGGCTACTACTGATCTCCCTGCAGATGAAAGAATGAAAGCAAAAGATCAAATGGAAAAACTCAATGATATTGCGCGAAAAGAAGACCTTCTTGAAACAATGATTCGTTCCATGGGATATGAAGATGCTTTGGTCAGAGCAGATGGTGAGAAAGTAAGAGTTACTGTTAAGTCAAATAAAAAGCATTCCAAATCAGAAGCTAACAAAATTATCCTTGAAGTGAAAAAAGAAATGGAGGACATCAACATTGTTGCTGTTGAATTCCAGCCATCAAAATAACAATAACAAGTCGGAGGAAAGCTAACATTAGCTTTCCTTTTTTGTGTGCGCCCGGCATGGGTGTAATCTATAGGGTGAAAGTCCCGAGCTGCGAAGGCAGAAGTAGCAGTTAGCTTAACGCAAGGGTGTCCGTGGTGACGCGGAATCTGAAGGAAGCGAGCGGCAAACTTCCGATCTGAGGAACACGAACTTCATATGAGGCTAGGTATCACTGGGTGAGTTTGCACAACAAAACAAAGCCCTTTCTGCCGAAGGTGATACAGAGTAAATGAAGCAGATGGATGGAAGGAAAGATTACACTCTTACCCGGGGAGGTCTGATGGATACGTGAAGTACCCTTCATAACCTACTTAGT